>NZ_JBNPON010000009.1:0-86660 GCF_050315195.1 Clostridium sp. SGI.024
TATAAAAAGAGCTAGCCTCTGCTAACTCTTATAGTTATCATTATTTATTATATTGCCAATTCCAATCACCATGATATATCATTCTTTTATTCATGCCACCATCAATTGTTATTGTTTCTCCTGTAATAAAATCTTGATTACAAAGATACATTACCATACTTGAAATATCCTTTGTATTTCCAACCTTTCCTGCTGGAATTGCAGCTTTATCAGTCTCAGTATAATTTTCATAATCACTAACATTAATCCAACCAGGTGCTATACAATTAACTAACACATGTGGTCCTAAGGAAATAGCTAAGGCATGTGTCAAAGCAACTATGCCCCCCTTTGCACTTGCATAAGCTTCACTATCAGGTTCTGATTGAAAAGCTCTTGATGAAGCAATATTTATAATTCTTCCTTTATTCTTTATCAGCTCATCCTTACATAGACGACTTAATTCATATGGAGCTTTTAACCCTACTGAAAGTACATAATCGAAGCCATCATAATCTAAATTAGATAAGATACCATTATTACCCCTACAAGCATTATTTACAAGAACATCAATTCTTTGTAGCTTCTTCATTGAAAATTCAACAAATTCCTTTAAACTATTTTTGTTTGCTACATCACCACAGTAATAAAATAAATTTGAATGTTCATTTGCAAATTCACTTGATAGCTTTTCATCAATATCCATAAAGCATACGTTATATCCAGCAGATAAAAAATCTAAACATATTTGTTTTCCAATTCCATGTGCTCCACCAGTTACTATAACTCCTTTTTGCATATTTTCTCTCCTCTCATTCTCCTTAAGTTATTTTAAAATTATAAATAAGTTTTACTTTAAAAACTTATTTATAATATTATTATACACTTATTAAGTAGACTTACAGATATTCGCTTTAAGTTAAATTTCTTATTTTATAGCATTTAACATGATATGACACTCTAAGATACCTCTTGTTCTCCTATGCCCTAATATGATGTTATATGATTTTGACATTAATGTTTACTAGTCATATACTAAGGATACAAGTTAGCTAAGCCGACATGTAAACTTAATATCGCGGGATGGAGCAGTTGGTAGCTCGTTGGGCTCATAACCCAAAGGTCGTAGGTTCAAGTCCTGCTCCCGCAACCAAAACCAAACCTTACTCTTACTGTAAGGTTTTTTATTATTAAAAAAAACTCTATTAAAATTTTTAATCATTTAGATCATTATGAAAGAAGGAAATATTTAATGAATTATAAAACTTTTAAAAATAAATTTGAAATTAAAGGTCCCATTGCTTATGGCACTGCTTTAAAGAAAGATGGAAGTGAATTAGTTTTTCAAATAGATGCTGATGATGTTGAAAAAATACAATCCATGGGAACTTGGTTTGCTGAATGGCATAAAGACTTTAATGCTTATACAATTCAAAACATAAGTAAGTCAAGCGAACCTAAGCCTTTAAAGCAAAGTCTTCAAACTGTTGTTTTAAATACTAGCCCAAAAGCTCCTATTAAACATATTAATGGAAATATGCTAGATAACAGAAAAGATAATTTAGAAATAATCCAAAGGAACCAAAAAAATCAATATGAAAAAGTTGATGATAACACTATTTCTATAATTCTAACTAATAAATACGGCATCCAACATTCTAAGGCATTAATTTCTTCTGAAGATTTAAATGCCATTATAACTGATGAATTTAGTTGGGTTGAATATAAGAAAAATGGAGTTATTACTGTTATTGCCAATACTCCAAAAGGTAGAATTCATTTAGATAAGCTTATAATGAATCCTAATGAATCTGAAATTGTGCATCACATCAACTTAAATCCTCTAGATTGTAGACGTAGTAACTTAGAAAAGAAAATAATTGAATAATATTCGTTGGTAACTATTGTTACATACTAATTAAAAATTTTTGTGTATAATTACTAATAAGAATACTATTAATTAAGACTTTAGGAGGATAAAAAATATGAGTTGTGGTTGTGGAACAAGTAACAAAGATGGAAAAGCAATTGTTGATAGATTAAGAGAAAAAGGAAAAGCAAATTTAAAGCTAGATACTCCTTATTCAATAAAATGTACATGTGGAGAAAGTGTTACAATTGAGACTTTTGTAACTGTTTGTCCAAATTGTAAAATGACTTATGCAATTACTCCATGTTCTCAAAATGATATAAATAATATAAAAGAAGCAGGTATTAATTATTAATTAAGGGGCTATCACACTAATTTTTAGTGCGATAGCCCCTTCAACAGTCAAAAGAAATTCAGATTGAATTTCTCCACAACTCTTCACTTTTACTTCTTAGTTATTAATTAAATTTACTTCTTAGTTATTCACTAAATCCTTACACGATTTTTGTAGTCCAATCCTCACAATTCCATACTTCTGTTACTACATCTCTGTAGAATTCTGGTTCGTGGGATACTAGTAATATTGATCCCTTATATTCTTTTAATGCTCTCTTTAATTCTTCTTTTGCATCTACATCTAAGTGATTTGTAGGCTCATCAAGGATTAATATATTTGTTTCTGTATTTAATATCTTACATAGTCTTACCTTTGCCGCTTCTCCACCTGATAATACCATTATCTTTGATTCTAATTGCTTATTAGTTAATCCACATTTAGCAAGAGCTGCTCTTATTTCATATTGAGTTTTGCTTGGAAACTCCTGCCACACTTCTTCTATACAAGTATTTGTATTTTTTTCTCTATCTTCTTGTTCAAAGTATCCAATGTGTTGATAATCTCCTAAATGAACTTCTCCACTTAAAGGTTGTATCTTTCCAAGTAAGCTTTTTAATAATGTAGATTTACCAAGTCCATTTGCTCCAACTAAAGCTATTTTTTGTCCTCTTTCCATATATAGATTTAATGGCTTTGTAAGAGGTGAATCATATCCTATAACTAAATCCTTAGTTTCAAATATAGTCTTTCCTGAAGTTCTTGCAATTTTAAAGTTAAACTCTGGCTTTGGTTTTTCTTTTGAAAGTTCTATAACTTCCATCTTATCTAATTTCTTTTGTCTAGACTTAGCCATATTAGCTGTTGCAACATTTGCCTTATTTCTTGCAACGAAGTCTTCTAATCTAGCTATTTCCTTTTGTTGCTTTTCATAAGCTGCTTCTAACCTCTTTTTATTTTCATCATATAATCTCTTAAACTCATAATAATCTCCAACATATCTTGTTAGTTTTCTTTCTTCTACATGGTAAATTAAGTTAACTACTGAATTTAAGAATGGTATATCGTGAGAAATTAAAATAAATGCATTTTCGTAATTTTGAAGATATCTCTTAAGCCATTCAATATGTTCTTCATCTAAATAGTTAGTAGGCTCATCTAGAAGTAATATATCTGGATTTTGAAGCAATAACTTACCTAAAAGTATCTTAGTTCTTTGTCCACCTGATAAATCATCTACATCTCTTTCTAAACCTAAATCTAACAGTCCAAGTCCTTTAGCAACTTCTTCTACCTTTGCATCTATAATATAAAATCCATTATGATCTAATAAATCTTGAATAACTGCAGTTCTATCTAACATTTTTTCTAATTCTTCTGGTGTACAATCTCCCATTTTTTCATAAAGAGAATTCATTTCTGTTTCTAAATCAAAAAGATATTTAAAGGCATCTCTTAATGCATCTCTAATGCTTTGTCCTTTTTCTAAAGCTGCATGTTGATCCATATATCCAACTCTAACGTTATTTGACCAAATAACTTTACCTTCATCTGGCATAAGTTTATCTGTAACTATATTCATAAAAGTTGATTTACCTTCACCATTTGCTCCAATTAAACCAACATGTTCTCCCTTTAATAATCTAAAGGACACATCTTCAAAAATAGCTCTATCTCCAAAGCCATGGCTCATATCTTTAACTGTTAATACACTCATTTATATCCTCCTACATTTGTATCTATTTAATAATTTTTTTCTAAATTTGTTCTATTTAATCATAAAAATAAGGCATGATTAATTTCATACCTTATTTATTATAAACTATAATCTAAGAAAATAAATATATTTTTTAGCAATTTTAGTATTCATATTCTTTAACATTTTCACAGATAGTAATAACTAAGTTTTTATCATTTACTACCTTCTTATAAGAACATAAAAATTCATTTAACTCGATATCAGTTAAGTCTATTTTACCTTCACTTGTTAATATAACTTCTTCGTTTTCTGTTAAGATTTTTAAGTTATTTTTTTCATTAGAAATATAATAATTATTGACTGTTGAAACTCTTAACCTATCCTTATATTTTTCTTGAAAGCTCATATTCTTTCTTATTTTTTCAACATCTTCTGCACCTGGAATAACATTATTTAATCCTAATGTCTTAAGTTGTTCTTCTAAACCTGAGGCATCAAATCCATACCTTTCCATAAGCTTAGTTTGCATCTTTAGGAACTTATCTTGAGATATGTTGTTTTCTTCCATATATTCCATCATTTTTTTTGTAAAGTCTGACATATTTAACTTTCCAGAAGACATATCATAATACAAGTTATAAATATATGATTCAAATTTATCTACATCTTTATCATTTACTCTATTCTTTATCTCATTAAAATCTATAATTCTATCCATAGTATTAATCAGCTCCTATATTCTTAATAGATGTTATTAATATTATACTATTATTAGCTTTAATATTCCATTAACTTTACTTAATATTAATTAAATTTTTTATTAAAAATTAATTAATCAGCTGTTTTTACTGTATTCCAAACTTCTTCATATAGTTTAAGCTTATCTTGTGGTAAATATTGATAAATTTCACATCTATCCATTACATCTTTAGGCATATATGCCCCCTTATTATTTCTTACTTCTTCTGGTTGCTCTTCCATAGCTAATTTATTAGGAGTGGTGTATCCTATTTCTTCAGCAATTTTATAAGCATTATCTTTATCACTTACAAAATTAATAAATTCTTCAGCTGTTGCCTTATCATTAGCATTTGCAGGTATTGCCCAAGAATCTAACCAATAGTTAGCTCCTTCTTTAGGAATTACATATTCTAAATTTTCATATTCATCAGCTAGAGTTAATCCTTCACCTGACCATATCATAGCAATAGCTGCTTCTCCTGAAGTCATTAAATCTTTAACTTCATCAGCACCATATTTTAAAACTAATGGTTTTTGTTTGATTAATAATTCTTTTGCTTCTTCTAACTCTTTTTCATCAGTTGAATTTAATGAATATCCTAGCTTTTTTAATGCCATTCCAATAGCATCTCTTTGAGCATCTAAAACGAAAATTTGTTTTTTATATTTTTCATTCCACATTATATCCCAACTGTTAACTGGCTCATCTACTAAATCCTTATTATATATAATTCCTATAGTTCCATTCATATATGGTACAGTATATTCGTTATTTGGATCAAAAGGCTGCCCCATGTCACTTTCATTCATTTGTTCTAAATTAGGAATTTTATCCTTATCTATTTTTTGAAGTAACCCTTCTTGTATCATTCTATCAGCCATATAATCAGCTACTAAAACAGCATCCCATTTTGTCTTACCTGAAGCAACTTCTATGTACATTGTTTCCATATCATCAAAGGTTTTATAGTTAACTTTTACATTATACTTTTCTTCAAATTCTTTTATTATTCCATCTGCTATGTTTTCACCGTAGTTTAATACATTTATAGTTTTCTTATCACTTTTCTTACATCCTGCAAAAAGACCACAAACTAATATTAAGCTACAAACTAAAGCAGTAATCTTAATAGATTTTTTCATATTAATCTTCCTTTCATTCCAATAATTCTTTAGCAATAATTATTATAAAATACATTATACATATTTCAAGCAAAATGTAAAAATAATTATAGAAATATTAATATACACCTTTATTATACTTAATTCAATATTACATATTTATATTGATTTGAGAACATTTGTTCGATATAATTAAATAAAGTACTTTAGGTAGGTGGTTTTATGAATATAAAAGAAAAACTTAATATCCTTTCAGCAGCTGCTAAATATGATGTTTCCTGCTCTTCTTCAGGATCTAACAGAAAAAATACTAATAATGGCTTAGGAAATGCTGAAAGTAGTGGTATATGTCATAGCTTTGCTGCAGATGGGAGATGTATTTCTCTTTTAAAAATCTTATTGACTAATTACTGTATTTATAACTGTAAATATTGTATTAATGCTTCGTCTAAAGATGTTCCAAGAGCTGCCTTTACTCCTGAAGAAGTTGTAGAATTAACTATTAATTTTTATAAAAGAAATTATATTGAAGGACTTTTCTTAAGTTCTGCAATTTTTAAAAATCCTAATTACACTATGGAACTTTTACTTTCTGTAGTTAAAAAACTTCGTATAGATGAAAATTTTAATGGATATATTCATTTAAAAGCTATACCTGGTGCAGATGAAACCTTAATAAAAGAAGCTGGAAAGTATGTAGATAGAATGAGTGTAAATATAGAGCTTCCTTCAGCTTCAAGCTTAAAGCTCCTTGCACCACAAAAAACTAAAGAAAACATTTTAGCTCCAATGGGTATTATTAAAAATTCTATAATTGAAAATAAAGATTTAAAAAGAAATATAAGATCTACTCCATTATTTGTTCCTGGTGGTCAAAGTACACAACTTATTGTAGGTGCTACCCCAGAAAGCGATTATAAAATATTAAATTTATCAGAAAACTTATATAATAAATTTGATTTAAAAAGAGTTTATTACTCTGCCTATGTTCCTGTTGTTAAAAATGAAAAGGCTTTACCTGACATAATACATCCACCCCTAGTTAGAGAACATAGACTTTATCAAGCAGATTGGTTATTAAGATTTTATGGTTTTAAAGCAAAGGAATTGCTAAAAGATGAAAATGAAAATTTTGATTTAAATTTTGATCCTAAGACTTCATGGGCTTTAAATAATATTAATAATTTCCCTATGGAAGTAAATAAGGTATCCTATGATGAACTACTTAGAATTCCTGGTATAGGACTTCGCTCAGCAAGAAAAATACTCATTGCTAGAAGAGTTCACTCTCTTTCCTTTGAGGACTTAAAAAAAATCGGTGTAGTCTTAAAAAGAGCCAAGTATTTTATTACATGTAGAGGTAAGTATTACGGAGATGTATCCTTTAATGATGAAAACATAAGAACAAGATTACTTTATATGGATAAGCCAAAGATTGATGATGATAATTCAGAGCAAATGTCTTTCTTTGATAATATCTACAGTAAATCTAAAAATAATATTTTTCTTCCTGATAGTAAGCCTATAGTTCTACCTAAGGATAAAAATACTTCTATAACTGGTGAAATATAAGGTGGTGAGAAAATGTTGAAATTAATATATGAAGATTCTTTTCAAGGTTTTTTAACTGCAATTTATTATGCTTTTTATTCAAAAAATCAAGTAACTTCAATAGATACGGATAATTATACTAATGTTGATATGCTAACTACAGTAAAATATTTAGAAACTGATATGGAAAAGTATGAAAAAGTTAAAGATGCTATTGTAATAAAAATTGATCCTCTTGCTTTAAAGAAAATATATACCCTTTACTTATCAAATAATATAAATAAAGGTATGATATGTTACAAGTATTTAAAAACTGCTTTTAATCTTGGAAGCGATATTCATAAACACCTATATTTAGATGTTGTTCGTGAAGTTAATTTAATTGAAAGAAAAGTAACACTAGAATCTCATAGATTTACTGGCTTTGTTAGATTTTCTTTAATTAACAATAAATTTTTATATTCATCTATTGAACCTGATAATAATATACTGGAGCTTATTTCTCCTCACTTTGAAAGAAGATTTTCTAATGAATATTGGATTATACATGATACTAAAAGAAATATAGCCTCTATTTACAATAAAGTTTCCTGGGAAATAATAGAGATGAATGAAGAGATTTATAATTCTCTAAAAAATTACAATGATGAATTTGAAGACCTTTGGAAAAATTACTTTAAATCTACTGCTATAAAAGAAAGAACTAATCCAAAACTTCAAAAAAGAATGATGCCGAAAAGATATTGGAAAAACTTAACTGAAACTAAAAATAAGTAATAGTTAAAAGGTAAGAAGTAAGAGTTTCTATTAAGTAAGAGTGAATAGGTAATAAGTAAGAGATTTGGTTGTTTTGCTTGGCAAAACCATTAATAAATTAAAAATGGGCTTAATAAAAATTAACTTTTATTAACAACCTTCCAACAATTAACTCTTAACTATTCCCTCTTCCCTATTACATATTCCCTATTCACTATTCACTATTCACTATTCACTATTACCTATAAAGTAGCTATTGCTTCTATTTCAATTACACAGTCTTTTGGTAGTCTAGCAACTTCTACACAACTTCTTGCTGGTGGATTTTCTATAAAATATTCTCCGTAAACCTCATTAACTTGAGCAAAATCATTCATATCTTTAATAAATACTACTACCTTTACTACTTTTTCTAAGCTACTACCAGCTGCTTCTAAAATGGCCTTAACATTTTCTAAGGATTGCTTTGTAGCTTCTTTAATTTCTGTAACAACTTCTCCTGTAGATGGATTAACTGGTATTTGTCCTGATGTAAATATCATATCTCCTATTTTGATTCCTTGTGAATAAGGTCCAATTGCTGATGGAGCATTGCTTGTTGAAATAATTTCTTTTTTCATATTTAATACACTCCCTTTCTATCTAAAAAATTTTTAATTATATTAAATTTCATTAACATAATATTTTACCTAACTACAATATATATTTTTTCATTAAAAACTTCAATATAAAATAAATTTTATATTTTTTTATTAAAAAGTTTATTATTTTGTTAACAAGTGGTAAAATAATATATAAAATCACAAACTGGAGGTAAAATTTATGAATAAAAGTGTTAATATCGATTGGAATAACCTTGGTTTTAGTTATATTAAAACTGACTATAGATATATATCAGTTTGGAAAGATGGAAAATGGGACGAAGGTAAACTTACAGAAGACAATATGTTAAAAATAAGTGAAGCATCTACTGCTTTACATTATGGTCAACAATGTTTTGAAGGGTTAAAAGCTTATAGAAGAAAAGATGGTAAAATTCAATTATTTAGAGTTGATAGAAACGCTAATAGAATGAATGAAAGCACAAGAAAACTTCTTATGCCAGAAATACCCGTAGAAAAATTTATAGATGCTTGTATGCAAGTTGTAAAAGCTAATGAGCATTATGTTCCACCATATGGTACTGGAGCAACACTTTATTTAAGACCATTTATGATAGGAGTTGGAGATAATATTGGAGTTAAGCCTGCACCTGAATACATATTTTCAGTATTTGCTGTTCCAGTTGGTCCATATTTTAAAGAAGGTTTATCACCATGTAACTTTATGATTGCTGATTATGATAGAGCAGCTCCACAAGGTACAGGTGGACAAAAAGTTGGTGGAAACTATGCTGCTTCATTACATCCTCATCTATTAGCTGCTGAAAGAGGTTTTGCAGATTGTATTTATTTAGATCCTGCAACTCATACTAAAATAGAAGAAGTTGGTGCTGCTAATTTCTTTGGTATAACTAAAAACAATGAATTTGTTACACCAAAATCACCATCAATTTTACCAAGTATAACTAAATACTCTCTAATGGATATAGCTAGAGATTATTTAAAAATGCCTGTTTATGAAAGAGATGTTTATGTTGATAATCTTGATGAGTTTAAAGAAGCTGGGGCTTGTGGTACAGCTGCTGTAATAACTCCAATTGGCGGAATAGAATATAAAGATAAACTTCATGTTTTCTATAGCGAAAAAGAAGTAGGCCCTATAACAAAAGAGCTTTATAGAATTCTTTGTGGAATTCAATTTGGTGATATTGAAGGACCAGAAGGCTGGGTATTTGAAGTATAGGATGGTGCTTTTGCACAATGTAAAATGTAGAATTAATGTAAAAACTCAATATAAACTTGCAATAACAAGTTTATATTGAGTTTTTTAATTTATAATTTATTCTTTCTATTCTTCTTTATGTCCACTTGTAATAAAATAATATGGTAAAGCTAAGAATAACACTCCACCAATAAAGTTACCAATGGAAACTAAAATAATATTGTATGCATATCCTCCTAAGGTTATTGTTGAAGGATCTATTAAATATCCCATAGCTAAAAAGCTCATATTTGCGACACTATGTTCAAAGCCTGCTGTTATAAAAGTAAATAAACACCAAAATATCATTAAGATTTTAGCTGTCTCTTCTTTTAATTTATAACACATCCACACTGCCAAGCAAACTAATATATTACATAATATTCCCTTTATTATTAATTGTTCTGCTGGAGTATTTATCTTAGCCAAAGCGTTACTAACAATAAACTCTCCTATATATTCACTTTTTCCACTTGTTAGACCTGCACTAATAAATAAGACTGCTCCAAGTATACCTCCTAGTATATTACCAATCCAACTTGCAAACCAAATCTTAATTGCATCTATCCAAGTTACAGTTTTTTCTAAAGCACCCATAGTCATAATCATGGCATTACTAGTAAATAAATCTCCTCCTGCCATTAAAACTAAACTAAGTGCTACTCCAAAAGATGCTCCCATAAGAATTTTATATGTATTTACTTCATTATGATGCATTATTCCACCAATTGAATAAATAAGCATAATACCTAAGCTTACAAATAAGCTTCCAAGCATTGCACTTATAATGTACTTTGCTTTACTACTTTTTAATAAATTACTTTTAACCTCAGCTGAATGGGCTAAGCTGCTAATTTCTTTACTGTACATGATACACCCCACTACATCATCCTTATATTTTCATAGGTTACTTATTTTTTACCTAAAACATTTTATTACGAAAAATAAAGTTTTGCAATTAAAAGTTTATTTTATCTAATATTACTACTTATTAAACAAAGATAAAACTCTCTTATAATAGTATACTCTAAAAGAGATTTCTTTATAGGATTTACTGAAATATTATTTTCTAGAAATATGCTTTGCCAAGAATTCTTATCTCCAAAAATATCTCTTACAATATGATTTCCTGGAAGCATAAGTATAGGCAATAATGAAATATCAGTAATTTCATTTTTTATAAGTTCTTTTAATATTTCATCTTTTTTCTTTTCACCTTCCAAAGTTCCTAAGAAAACATTTTTAAATCCTCTTTCCATAAAAATATTTCTTAAGTAATTATAGCTTTCTGTATTTATAGTTTTAGAACCATGTCCTACTAAAACTAGATTTTGATTTTTATCTAATTCTTTTTCCATTGAATCAACTATTAAATTACATCCTTCTATAATTTCATTTTCATTATTCCCCATAATAACATTTCCTAAAGTTAGTTTTAAAAAGGAGTAACTGTATTCTTTTATAGTATTTAAAATAGATAAATACTCCCTACCTTCAATTATATGTAAAGGCTGGATATATACTTCTCTGTATCCGTCATTACTTAAATTAAATAGTACCTCTTCTAATCTAGGTACTATTTTCCCATGTTTATTAAATAAAATATTTGCTATACTTCTAGAAGTAAAGGCTTTACATACCTTATACCTTCCATTAAAATATTCCCTTATTTCATCTTCAAAGTCTTCCATTACTTTTAAGCCATCTAAATTAGTTGTTCCAAAAGAAACAATTATAATTGCTTTTGCCATAAAACCTCTCTTTTATATGTTAAAACTTCTGAAGGCTTCTAAGAATTTATTAATATGCTCTTCGGTATGAACAACACTTAAGAATAGTGCTTCATATTGTGAAGGTGGTATATTAATTCCATTTTTTATCATATGTTTAAAATACTTTTTAAATATTTCTTCATTACAAGTCTTAACATCATCATATTTTTTTATTTCTTTTAAATTTGTAAAGAAAATAGTAAGCATTCCACCTTCTCTATTAATAGTAAGGGGGATTTTCTTTTCCTTTGCTATTTCTATTATTCCATCTTCTAATAACTTGCCTAAGTAATTAATCTTTTCATAGTATTCTTCTTTATTCTTTTTTATTTTATTTAAGGTTGCTATTCCAGCAGCCATAACTATTGGATTTCCTGACATAGTTCCAGCTTGATAGACTTCTCCTAAGGGTGATAAACCTTCCATTATTTCTTTTTTACCACCATAGGCACCACATGGAAGACCTCCACCAATTATCTTAGCATATGTAACTAAATCTGGCTTAACACTAAATAATTTTTGTGCACCTTCAAAGGAAACTCTAAAGCCACTCATTACTTCATCAAAAATTAATAAAGCACCATATTTATCACATAGCTCCCTTAAAAGATTCATAAATTCCTCTTCTGCTTTAATTACTCCCATATTACCTGCTACTGGCTCTATAATTACTCCTGCTATGTCATCCCCATAATTATCAAATAAACTTTTTATACTTTCATTATCATTGTAAACTCCAATTAAAGTGTTTTTTATACTATCTTCTGGTACTCCTAAAGAGCCTGGTATCCCATTAGTAAGCACTCCTGAGCCTGCCTCTACTAAAAATCCATCAAAATGCCCATGATAACATCCAGCAAATTTTATTATTTTATTCTTTTTAGTATAACCTCTTGCAAGCTTTATAGCGCTCATTGTTGCTTCTGTTCCTGAATTAACCATTCTTACCATATCAATATTCTCTAAGTTTTTACATAAAAATTTAGACATAATAAGCTCTAATTCTGTTGGTGCTCCAAAAGCTATTGCACTTTCAGATGTTTCTTTAATTGCTTTTATTACATCTTTATCACAATGACCTAATATCATAGGACCCCATGCCAATACAAAATCTATATATTCTTTACCTTCTTCATCTACTATTATTGCTCCCTTACCACTTTTTATAATTGGTGGTGTCATTCCAGTATTTTTATAAGATCTAACTGGAGAATTAACTCCGCCAGGCATATATTTCTTAGATTCATGGAATATTACATCATTTCTCATAGCTTAATTCTCCTTTAACCATCTTACAGCATCTAAAGCAAAGTATGTTATTATCATATCAGCTCCAGCTCTTTTCATAGAAAGTAACATCTCTAAGGCAACTGATTTTTCATTTATTAATCCTGCTTCTGCAGCTGCCTTAACCATTGCAAATTCTCCACTAACGTTATATGCACAAATAGGTACATTTACTTTTTCCTTCGCCCTTCTAATAATATCTAAATAAGACATTGCAGGCTTAACCATAATTATATCTGCACCTTCTTTAATATCCCACTCTATTTCTTTTATGGCTTCTTCAGAATTTGCTGGATCCATTTGATAAGTTTTTCTATCACCAAATTGAGGAGCAGAATGAGCTGCTTCTCTAAAAGGTCCATAAAAAGCAGAAGAATACTTAGCAGCATAACTCATTATAGCTACATTTTCATAATTATGTTTATCTAAAGCTTCTCTTATATATCCTATTCTTCCATCCATCATGTCAGAAGGTGCTACCATATTTGCACCTGCCCTTGCATAAGATAAAGATATCTTTCCTAATACTTCAAGAGTTTTATCATTATCTACTTCATTTCCATTTAATATTCCACAATGTCCATGACTAGTATATTGACACATACAAACATCAGCAATTATATATAAATCTTTAGAAATTTCTCTTACTTTTCTTATGGCTTTTTGTACAATTCCATTATCATTATAACTTTCTGAACCACAATCATCCTTATGATCTGGAATTCCGAACAGAATTATCCCTTTAATATTATTTTTTTCAACTTCATTAATTATTTCTGGAAGTCTATCAATTGACCAATGATAATTTCCTTTCATAGATGATATTTCTTCTTTTTTATTATCACCTTCAATAACAAATATTGGGAATATAAAATCATTTGAAGTTAATATATTTTCTCTTACTAAATCTCTAATAGCTGCTGTTGCTCTTAATCTTCTTCCCCTATTTATCATTTTATTCACCTTTACTTTCTTTATTTGCTTTATATATCTCTACTATTTCCTCTAAGAAACCATCTTCAGAATGTTTTCTGCAAGTATAGCCATTAATATCATTTTCTTTTAATGCTTTAAAGGTTTGTGGCCCTATAGCTATACTGTACTTTTCTTTAATCTTTTCAATTCCAAATAAATTTATCATATTATTTACTGTACTTGGACTAGTATATAGAATATAATCAACCTCTTCAAAGGCTTTTTCATTTTTTACTTTTCCACAAACTGTGTTATATGCATGAATTCTATCCACTACTAGCCCTAATTTTTCTATTTCATCTTTTAAATAACTTCTACTTTCTGAAGAACAAGGAAGTAATACTTTTTCCCCTTCTATTAAATGTGGTTTTAAGGCTTTAAATAAGCCTTCTCCAATAAACTCTCTTCCCATAATAAAGGCTTGAACTCCTCTTTTTTCAAGAGCTTTTCTTGTAGCCTTACCAACTACTGAAAATTTAGCTTTTAATATTCTTATATCTATTTTGTTTTCTATTAAGTAATCAAAGAACATATTAACACCATTAACTGAAGTTAATATAATATGGTCATAATATGAAAGTTTATCTTTTATTTCATCTAAATTCTCTTTAGTAGATTCTATTTTTATTGAATTAATCTCTGTAACTTCAGCTCCTAATTCTCTCAATTTCTTTTTTAAATTAGATGATTGTTCCCTTGATCGTGTTACACAAACATTTAAACCAAATAATGGCTTTTTCTCATACCAATTAAGTTTATCATTTAAAGTAATAACTTCTCCAATAGCTATAATACATGGGGATTTTAATTTAGCTTCTTTAACTTTTTCTTGAATATTCCTTAATGTTCCTACTACTTTCTTTTGTTTTGAAGAAGTTCCTCTCATTATAACAGCAATATTTGTATCTTCATCTTTACCATTATCAATTAAGTTTTTGATTATTTCATTAAGGTTATTAAGGCCCATCATAAAGACTAAGGTTCCTTTTTCCTTTGCAAGAGCTTCCCAATTTATATTTTGTACTCCAGCAGTCATACCTGTAACTATATGAAAACTTTGAGCCATTCCTCTTTGTGTAATTGGAATACCTGCGTAATTTAAAACAGATATAGGAGATGTTACACCTGGAATAACTTCAAATTCAATATTATCATTTATTAAAGCTAATACCTCTTCTCCACCTCTTCCAAAAACATAAGGATCTCCACCTTTTATCCTACCAACTATATGACCTTTCTTAGCTAATTCAACTAAAGAATTATTAATCTCCTCTTGAGTTTTATAATGAGATCCTGGTTCTTTTCCACAATAATATATTTCACAATCTTCATTTAAGTAATTTAATATATTATTTGAAACTAATCTATCATATAAAACTGCTGTGCATTTTTTTAAAGATTCTACCGCTTTTAAAGTTAATAACTCTTCATCTCCTGGTCCTGTGCCAATAATATAAACCTTACTCATTTTATTATCCTTTCATTATTTCCTTTGCTAACTTAATACCAATTTCAATATGCTTATCTTTATTTCCTAATATATCTTTCTTTACTATTTTCCCGTTTCCTATATCAAAGGTACCTATCATATATAAATCATTGTCTTTAATTTCAGAATAAACACCTATTACGCTATGACATCCACCATTTAATTCCTTCATAAAGCCTCTTTCAGCTTCCACTGCTATTCGTACTTCTTTATTATCTAATTTTTTCAAACAGGAATTATATTCTCCATTGTGTAAAGCTTCTATACCTAAAGCCCCTTGACCTATGGCAGGTAAAAATATTTTAGGATCAAAATAATCTGTAATATAGCTTTCCATATTTAATCTTTTTAATCCAGCTGCTGCTAAAATAATTCCATCCATATTTTCACTTTCCATTTTTTGAAGTCTAGTTTGAACATTTCCTCTTATAGGAACTATATTTAAATCTTTTCTTAAATTTTTAAGCATTGCAGCTCTTCTAATACTACTAGTTCCTATAACAGCTCCTTCTTTTAATTCTTCAAAATGAATATTATTTCTAGATACAAATACATCTCTTATATCTTCTCTTTCAGGAATTGCAACAAGTTCAAATCCACTTGGTAGCTGAAAAGGTACATCCTTCATACTGTGAACTGCAGCATGAGCTTCTTTATTTAATAAAGCATACTCTATTTCTTTAACAAATAAACCTTTACCACCTATTTTATCTAAGGTTACATCTAACCTTTTATCTCCTTCAGTTACAACTAATAATTTTTTAGAATCTATATTATTTTTTTCTTTAATAAGTTGTATAACTCTATCAGCTTGAACTTGAGCTAAATTGCTTTTTCTAGTTGCGATTATTATCTCCATAAATATCTCCTATAAATTCCTATATATTTTATTTATAACTTCTTTTTTAAAAAACATTTCTAAAACTAATTTATCTTTTTTCTTTTCATAAATATATTTAAAATCTTCACTACATACAAAATTAATTATATCACTTTTATTTTCAGTTATAGCTTTAGCTGATTTTCTAACTAATGAAGAAAATCCAATAAATTCATCATATTCCTTTAAAACTTCAATAACTTTTTCTGCAAGTATTAGTGAGCCCTTTGGATTACCATAATTAGTATTTACAGCAAAGCTTATATTATTTAAACTTCTTTGTACAGGTGCTATTGCCATACTCTCTAAATAATCTTCTACATATATATATATCTTATAAGCTTTATCACAATCTTTTTTAATTTTTTCATTTAACTCTTTATTATTAGTTGCTATTATAACTATATGCTTGTTATTTATAAAATCCTTATAATAGCTATTTTTTATAAGCTTAATGTTTTCTAGTTCCTTAAATTCTTTAATAAAATCTAAAGATAATACTTCAACATTACAATTTTTAGCCAAAAAATTTTTAGCTTTAATATACCCAACCTTACCTCCACCTATAACTCCTACATTAGTTTTTTTAGAAACTAATGAAAGATAAGTGTAATCTATATTTTCTTTAAAAATATCTTTTCTAATATCTTTAAACATTCTTTTCCTTGCCCCTTTAATTGCTCTTCCTTTAAAACTTCTATAGCTCTATTTACATAATAATCAGAAGTACTTTTTATAAGGATTTGTGCAATCTCTCTATCTTTTTTATTATGGCATTTATTTTGCAATGTATTTTGTCTTTCTTCAACAATCTTTAAACTATTCTTTTTCATACTTTTAATTATATCAGATACTTCCCTTAAATCCTTCCATTTAAGATAATTATCTATATGTTCTTTGATTATATACTTAAACTCTAACATTCGTTCTTTTCTTAAGTTTTTATTTTCATCATCTATAGAACTTATTTCATCTATATCATAAAGTTTTACTCTACTGAATTCTTTAATTCTTTCATCTATATCTCTAGGCATGGCTAAATCAAATATAATAATTTCTTTACCTACTTCATTTATATGTTTCTTTTCTATAATTAAATGTGGAGCAGATGTACAAGAAATAACACAATCCATATTATTTATTATTTTTCTAGCCTCTTCATATGTCATAATTTTAACTCTTTTATCTTCTACCCCTTCAATCTTATCTATATTCCTAACTACAAGATTTAAAGCTTCTATATCATTTGAAAGTGCATATTTTACAACAAGACTTCCAACTTCACCATATCCGATAACCATTATTTTTCTAGCATTCTTTTTTATTGCTTCACTTACTGAAATAGATGCAGAAGAAACTGGAATTTCATATAATTTCCCATCTGTCCTAAACTTTTTCCCACAAGTAATTGCTTCTTGGAAAAGTCTTTGCAATTCATGGTTTATAGAGAAAACTTCCATTGATAAAGAATATGCTTCTTTTATTTGCCCTAAGATTTGATCCTCTCCTAATATTTTAGAATGGAATCCACAAACTACTTCCATTAGATGTTTTACAGCATCAATTTCTTCTAAATAAAAGCAGTTTTCTTTAAGCTCAATATCCCACTCTAATACTTCAAATATTCTTTTTACACTTTCTTCACCTTTTAATGATCCATTATAATAAATTTCTGTTCTATTACATGTACTTAAAATAACTACTTCATCAAAGTACTGAAGTAATTTCTTTGTATATTCTCTTTTCTTTTTTGGAGATAAAGTTAGCTTTTCTCTTATTTCTACTCCAGTATTTTTCTTAATTCCTAAAAGCTGAATCATAATTTTACTCCTAAATTAATATACTTACGTCTTTTTATTATATTCCCCTTATTATACTACTATTAATTATTTTTTTCATTTTTCTGTTATTGATAATTTTTTATCACTCTAAATTAACATAAGACCGCTACTTAATTATAGCGGTCTTAAAACTTCATATAATTATTTTACATATTTAGCATACTGTTTGTCTAATAGATAATTATAATCTTACTAATAGGTATTTACTTATATTAATATCTTATACCGCTCCAGTAAATATTATTTTTAACTACAGCTTTATCTGAAAGCTTAACTCCCTCAAGAGCCCATTTCTTATATTCCATAAAGCCAGTTCTATCTACTATATATCCAATATGTTCTTTTCCACCTGGTGCATTTTTATCTATATATTCTTCAACATATTTATAAGTATTTAAAATTATTTTAATTATACTTTCTTCATCAACCCATACTATAAAATCTTCTGCTAATCTAGGATTTTTCTTTCCTGTTCTTCCCATTATAGCTAGTCTATAATATTTTTCCTTACTTCTAGTCCATGCTCCAGTTGGACAATTAATTACACATTCTCCACAGCCTATACATTTACTATGATCTCTAACTGGTCTATAGTTTTCTGGGTGCAGTGCTTCTGTTGACTTTTTCTTACAAGCTCTAACGCAAGCTCCACAAGAAACACATTTATCCTTATCAAATTGAGGTTCTGTCATTCCTATAATACCAAAATCATGCATTCTTGCTTTTATACAATCATTAGAGCAACCTGTTAATGCTATTTTAAAATGTAAATCGTTAGGGAAGATTGCTTTTTCAATTTTTTTAGCAAAATTCGTAGTATTATAATTGGCAAATGGACATACTTTGTTTCCTATACAAGCAGATACGTTTCTTGTTCCTGCTGCTGTATATCCCTTACCTGGAACTTCTTGATTTATTTCTAATCCTTCTATTATAGGTTGAAGGAGAATGTTAACTTCTGCAATGTCTTCCATATCTATACCTGGAATTTCAAATCCTTGTCTTGTAGTTAAGTGAACTGTACCATCACCATACTTATCTGCAATTTCTTGAATTAATCCTAAGTATTCTGCCTTTAAGAATCCACCTGGTACTCTTATTCTTGAAGCTGTTATTCCTCTTCTTTTAGTAACTCTAAAGGCATTTTTTTTCAGCTTTTTAGTATTGATATCCATAGTGTCTCCTCCTAATCTATTAATTCTTTTCCTTTTGTATAGTTAAATACAGGTCCATCTAAACATATATAAGTATCATCTATTTTACAGTGACCACATTTACCTATTCCACAACACATTTTTCTTTCTTGTGATATCCATATATTTTCTTCTTTAATTCCAAGCTTTAAGAATTCTAAAACTGTAAATTTCATCATCATAGGTGGTCCTACAACAACTACTTGTACATTTTCCATATCTTTAATTTCAAGTTCTGGAACGTACTTAGTAACAAGTCCAACTTTTCCTTCATATCCTTCTTCTGCTCCATCAACTGTTAATATAAGGTTTATATTCTTTTCCCATTCCTTTATATCATCTTTAAAAAGAATATCCTTAGGAGACTTAAATCCAGAAATTAAAGTAAAGTTTTTACAATCATTCATGTTGCTTGAGAAATAATCTACTATTCCTTTAACTGGTGAAAGTCCTGTACCACCTGCTACTACTATTACTTCTTTATCCTTATAATTATTTATATCAAAGCCATTTCCATATGGTCCTCTTAAGAATAGCTTATCACCAACGTAATTATTAAATATTTCATCTGTTACCTTACCAACTTTTCTTATTGTTAAGTCAACATAATTTTCACCAATTCCACTTACTGATATAGGTGCTTCCCCATACTTTGGTAGAGATACTTCAAAGAATTGACCTGGCTTAACATCACCTTTAAATTCCATTCTAAAAGTATATTCAATTTCTGTATGCTTAATAACTTCTAATATTTTTGAAATAAATGGTATGTATTCATTTTTAGTCATATTACTTCACCTCATCCATAGCTTTTTCTAATTTATTCACACAATTTGAGAATGAAATATATTCAGGACATGCATCATCACATCTTCCACATCCTACACACATATGATATCCCCATCTCTTTTTATAATCATAAACCTTATGAA
Organism: Clostridium sp. SGI.024; assembly: GCF_050315195.1. Taxonomy (NCBI): domain Bacteria; kingdom Bacillati; phylum Bacillota; class Clostridia; order Eubacteriales; family Clostridiaceae; genus Clostridium; species Clostridium sp. SGI.024. The sequence goes on from NZ_JBNPON010000009.1 coordinate 20,285, forward strand.
GTACCTTAAATCTCATTCTTTGTCCTTTTTCTTTTCTAAAGCTATGACCTCCAGCCATATCTGTATATCCATCTACTTGACAAGATGCCCAAACTCTTCTTCTTTCTCCAACTTTTCCATTATCCTTATAAAATATATCTTGCATAGTGAAACATGTACATGTAGGACATACAAAATTACATCTTCCACAAGCTATACATCTTTCTGAATACTCATCCCAAACTTTAGACTTTATAATATTTAAATCTATATTATCTGGGATATTTACTTTAACATCATTGTCTTTAACAAAATCTGGACTAACTTCTGCAGATTCATTATTTAATTTAGTAAATAATTGTTCAAACTCTTCGTCTTTAATATCTAAATATACTTCATTATCAACTTTTTTAACATAAACATTATACTCATCAGTTTTATTAGTTCCCATACTTACACAGAAGCAATTATCAAAACTCTTTTCACATCCTATTAATACAAACTTAGCTTTTTCTCTAAGCTTTTTATAATAAGGATCTTCAAAGCCATTTCTTAAATAAATATCATCAATTCTTCTTAAAGAATTCATATCACAACTTCTTAAAAAGATTAATATAGATTTTTCATCTACATTAGGTTCTTTAGCTTCATCTTCAGTAAAGAAAAATAATGTTTGAGTAATTGGAAGTAATACTTCCTTATATGAAAAATTAGATTTTTGATTAAACTCAACTTCTTCTATCTTTGATACTTCACCATATCTTATAATATCAGTATCTGAAAATTTTCCTTGTCCTTCAAAAACCTTTGGTGCATATATTTTATATTTTTTTGAAAGCTCTTTTAAAGCATTGTTAAATTCCTCTACTTTAAGTTTATATCCCATTTAAAACACCTCTTAGTTTACTTTTTTCTTTCTTAACATAATAAAAAATGGTATTTCTAAAAATAGACTACACCATATTACTAAATTAGATATCAACTTTCCTTCTCTAGGATTGTTACAATAATAACAATTTGTAAGATTATTATAATATTAAACAAAAATAAAAACTGTGATTATTATCACAGTTAATTGTTTTTTCTATTATTTTTTATATTATATACCCTTAAAAAATCTTGAAAGTTCATCTCTATCTTTTATTATTATTTTTTTCTTTTCAAATATTATTAAACCTTTTTCTTGAAGATGTTTTAATGCTCTAGATATAGTTTCTCGAGGTGCTCCAAACATATCAGCTAAATAAGTTATACTGACATTTAAATCTATTAATGTACCGTTGTAAACATTAACACCATAATCTTTAGATAACTTCCATAGCTTTGCAGCCACTCTTTTTTCAACTTTAATAGGTGTTGAATTTTTTAATTGCCTATATAACCTTCTTACTTTTATAGTTAATGATGAAATAACTATCTTAGTTAATTCGAAATCTTTTTTCATTACTTCTTCAAATCTAACTTTATCAAAGGCTAATATTTCTGCTTTTTCAAAGACTTCACAATTTATAGAAGCAGGTAAATCATCTAAAACCACTGCATTTATAATTGAATTCTTTCCTAGAATAAATACTACTTTTTTTTGAGCAGATTCATTTAATTTATATAATGCAACTTTTCCACTATAAACTATATATATCTTATTAACTTTTTCCTTGTCTCTAAATATATGACTTCCTTTAACAAAGCATTTAACCTCACCAAAATCAGATAAAGCTTCTTTGGTTTCTTTAGCTATTTTATTAAATAACTCCATATTTTCTAATTGAAACTTTATTAAATCTTTCATTTTCATATACCAACCCTATAATATATTCAAATATATTATAACATTATTTTAAAACTGTAACTATTTGAAATATAAATATTAAAAGAAACATTTTAAAATAATAAAATGTTTCTTTTAATTTTAATCTTAGTTTACCAAACTTTAAAGATTTTATTAACTTTTATTCTTTTATAGATTTATTTACAATAACTACAAACCAAACTAATGCTATAGAAATCAATACATGGCCAAGTCCTGCTATATGGTTTAATCCTGCAAAATCATTACCTAATACTTGTAATATACCTCTAGCTGTTAAGGTAGAAAGCAAATAAATTAATGAAACATTATAAAAAATACACCATGATTTAAATCCTTTTATTTGTGATATTTTAAAGTTCTTAACTAGAAGCAATACTAATATAAAGAACATAAAACCTAATGTTAGTGCATGGGTATGTACACCTACTAAAGCTGTTTTTCCTTCAAATCCATTTATTTTAGTAAATTCTCTATAAACAACTCCCATAGCTAGTCCTAAAACTAAATAAATAGCTGCTAAATTAAAATATTTTTTCATTATTACCTCCACATTATAATAATTATTATCATATAATATCAAATATATATAATAATATAACAAATTTAATATTTTTTTAATTAAATAATAAGACAAATAAATTAGGAGTTGTAGAAACAACCCCTAATTAAAAATTTAGAATGTAAATCATAGAATTAACTAAGTAATTTTAAAGAAATTACTAAAAATATATTTATTTCATTTTTTATAGTATTTTATATTTTATAGTATTCTCATACTCATCTCTATACTTCGTTCTTACTTCAACTTTATAATTATCTCTATAAAACTTATTAACCTTATCTAAAAAATCTACAATTTCAGTGTATATACTTAATGGCTTTCCTTCAGCATCTCGTTCTGTTCTTTCTATTACATTAATCAATAATGAATTATTGGATTCTCTTAATCCTTCTAATAATAGTATGTTTTTTAAAAAGAACTTTTCTATTAATCCCTTTAAGTCATTGTTATTAATAGGTCCATATAGGTTGTATATGCTTTTAGGTTCAATTGATGTTAATATAAATTTTATTTCATCTACTTCATCATTATATTTTATTAAAGAAATCTTTCCTTCTATATCCTTTAATTTAGATAATCCTTGATTTTTACTTAAAGCTACATATACTTCTAATTCTTTTGAAATAAGGTATTTACAAAAGGCTATAAAAAATTCGTTTATTTCTCCTAAAATTACTATTCTTTCTTCCATAATTCCTCCAAAATTTATGGTTTCTTTTATATTATACTATTTCATATAAAAAAAGTGCTATCTTTCAATTTAGCTTAAAAAAGAAAAAATATAGAATTTATGCTATTTAAATTTTAAACTATTTTAAATAGTAACCGCCTTTACCTAATATTTTTAATATTATATGGAGTATTTTGATAAATACAATAATTAATCCAATTGCCAAAAACTATATTTGCACTTCCCCTCCATCTTACATTAGGTACTTCTTTAATATCATCTTTAGGAAAATAATTTTTAGGAATATCTATTTTTATTCCTTTATCATAATCTCTTAAGTACTCATTCTTTAGTGTATCCCTATCGTATTCTAAATGACCTGTTATAAATATTTGTCTCTTATCTCTTGTTGCAATTATAAATGCTCCAGCTTCCTCTGATTCTGCTAATATTTCAAGCTTTTTAACTTTATTTATATCATCTATTAATGTAGTTGTATGTCTTGAATGTGGTGCATAAAAAACATCATCTAAACCTCTTGTTAAGTCCTCATTTATTATATTTACCTTATGAGGAAATACCCCAAACATTTTTTTATCTAAAGGTACTTTTTTTATATTATAATGATAATATAAAGCTGCTTGTGCTCCCCAACAGATGTGTAATGTTGAAAAGACATTTACCTTACTCCATTCCATTATTTCCTTAAGTTCATCCCAATATAATACATCCTCAAAGTTCATAGTCTCGACAGGTGCCCCAGTTATTATTAACCCATCAAATTTATCATTCTTCACATCTTCAAAATAATTATAGAATTTTTCTAAATGCTCTATAGGAGTATTTTGAGATGAATAACTTTTTGTTTGTATCAATGTTATTTCTATTTGAATAGGAGTATTAGATAAATATCTAAGCAATTGATTTTCAGCTTGAATCTTTATTGGCATTAAATTTAGAATTGCTATTTTTAAAGGCCTTATATCTTGCCTTTGCGCCCTTTCAATATTCATTACAAATATATTTTCATTAGATAAAACTTTAAAAGCTGGAAGCTCTACTGGAATTTTTATTGGCAAAATAACCCCCTCCTTATATAATATTAAAACATATAATTAGATATTTTTATAGTTATAAGTTCTTTATTTGTGCGAAAATAATGAATATTAATATAACTTTACCTTTGACAGCTTGTCTTCAATTACATATAATATATACAAAAAACTTTATATAAGCTTGATAAAATGGTTCAGACATCTATACTTATACTACCGTAAATAGTATAACAAAAAAGTTTTAATCCAGGTGATGTTGTTTATTTTTATGTTTAAATATTCTCAGGGGTGGATTTATGAATAAAAAAAATTTTATATCTCAAATTAAGGCTTCAAGTAAAGTTGAAATATGTGACTTAGTTATTAATAACATAACTATTGTTGATGTATTTCAAAACAATTCTTTTATAGATAATGTAGCTATTAAAAATGGGGTCATTGTAGGCTTCGGTAATTATAGTGGACTAGTTGAAATTGATGGTACTGGTAAATACATTTGTCCTGGTCTTATAGATGCTCATGCACACATTGAATCTTCACTAGTAACTCCAAAAGAATACTACAAAGCTGCTTTATTACACGGAATCACATCTATTGTTATTGACCCACACGAAATTGCTAATGTACTAGGAGATAAAGGTATAAAACTTATTATGGATCTTGCTAAAGATACTCCATTTGATTATTACTTTATGCTTCCTTCTTGTGTACCAGCTACTTATTTTGAAACTTCTGGTGCTATATTAGAAAGTTCTGATTTACATCCATTATATAATGAGCCTAATGTTTTAGGTCTTGCAGAAGTTATGAACTATCCTGAAGTTATAAACTGCTCTGATGATATGATTAATAAGCTTTGGGATGCCAAATCAAGGGGCCTTGTTATTGATGGTCATTGTGCCGGATTTACTAATGATATGTTAAACGTTTATTCTACAGCTAATATTTCTACTGACCATGAATCTCATTTAGCACAAGAAGTTATTGAAAAACTAAGAAGAGGTATGTATGTTCACCTTAGGGAAGGCTCTGTAGCTAAAAACTTAAAGGAATTAATAAAATCAGCTTCTATTTCTAATAGTAGAAGAATTTGTTTTTTGTACAGATGATAAACATATAGATGATTTAGAAGAAAATGGAAGTATGGATAGTTCTATAAGAACGGCTATATCTTATGGTTTATCACCTGAAACTGCTATACAAATGTGTACACTAAATCCTTCAGAATGCTATAACTTAAAATATAAAGGAGCAATAGCACCTGGTTATACTGCTGATTTTATAATATTAGATGATTTGTATAACTTTAAAATTAATTCAGTTTATAAAAATGGTAAATTAGTAGTACAAGAAAATAAATTAGTATGTGATATATCTAAAACAAAGTATGATTTTCCTATTTTAAATAATATTAATACTAAAAGTATTACTTCAAAAGACTTAGAAATAGATTTAAAAGGAAAAACAATATTAAATGTAATTGAAATCATGCCAAATAAACTAGAAAGTAATCATGTGAAAATTAATATAAATACTTTAAAAGATACTAATAGTTTTAAATCAGATGTAAATTTGGATTTACTAAAAATAGCTGTAATTGAAAGACATAAAAATACAGGTAATATTGGACTTGGTGTAATAAAAGGACTTAATATAAAATTTGGAGCCATAGCTACAACAGTGGCTCATGATTCTCATAATTTAATTACCTGTGGAACATGCGATGAAGATATATTATTTGCAATAGAAGAGCTAAAAAAAATTAATGGTGGAATTATAGTTGTTAAAAATAGAAAAGTACTAGCATCCATTCAGCTAGAAATTGCAGGACTTATAACTGCTAGAGAATATTCTGATGTTATCTCTGACTTAAATAAACTTCACTTAGCTATAAATGAAGTAGCTCCTGATATAAACTTCAATCCTTTTTTAACTTTATCTTTCTTGTCTCTTCCAGTTATTCCAGAATTGAAAATAACTGATAAAGGCTTATTTGATGTAAATAAATTCAAATTTATTGAAAATGCTTATTAATAAAATGAATAATGTAGAAAGTAGGATTATTAAAAAAATTCTACCTTCTACATCTTATTAAATTCTTATTTAAATCAGCTTTGTAAAGCTTATTTTTTATCTAATAATTTACTTTACTATTCATATAAAGTATATATAAAAATGTAGCTTCCTTAAAATTACGTATATCGAATCCAGTTTCTTTCTTTATTTTCTCGATTCTGTACATTAAAGTATTTCTATGAATATATAGGTTTTTAGCAGCTTTTGTTAATGATAAATCACATTTTAGTATTTCCTCTAAGGTTTGTATTAATTCATAGTTAAATCCCTTAAATATATTTTTATACTCTTCCTTAATATTTTGAGAATATTCATTTGATAAATTATAAATAGCTCTTTCTAAATACATATCTTTTAAACAATATATTTCAGGCTTTATTTTAAATCTTCTGCCTATATCCAAGGCTTGTACAGCTGCTTTATAGGAATTCTTAAAGCCCTTGAAAGTTCCATCTAAATCACTTATACTTATTTTTGCATTTACCCCTAATATTTGTATAATAGTTTCTTTTAATGAAAATGCATGATCTTTTTCATCTTCTAAATTTCCTACTACTATTATCCTATCGTATATTTCACCAACATAAAAATCATTATCTAAATATGTATCTCTTATTATTTCTAAAACTTCATCTTCCTTATTACTTTCAATTAATAGCATTTTATTAGCTTTTGTAATAATAGATTCCTTTAAAACATCCCATTGTTTTCTACCTTCTAATAATTCTTGTACTATATTTTCTTTTTTAATACACTTGTTTAGTAAATATTCAACTATAGGTATTATTCTCATATCTTCTTGTTCTAGTATAATTTTATATTGTTCATTATCTATAGTTATCTTTCTCATAATCTTAGATTCTCTTGATGGTAAATTATCATATATTTCATTATTATTAACATCTAATAATCTAACTTTTATATTAGTATCATTGCATAACTCATTTAATAATTCTACTATTGCTCCCATTTAATCCTCCACCTTATTTATAATCCTTTGATAATTATATTATATATGAATTTTCAGAGAATTAAATAATTTATTTACAAGCGTTTTATTTCTTCAATTACTTTATTAATATTTATTCTTACAAATTCTATAGATAATTCATCCTTAACATATGAACTTTATCTAATATTATATAATAATATCAAACCCCATAGTTTCTTTTAATAACTAACTTATACTCACTATTATATATTTTTTATATTAAAATAAAAAAGACCAATATAATTAATACTACAACTGGTCTCTTTTAATAATTTTTATTTATTTTTTAAAATATACTTTTCAATTTCTTCTGCTACTACCTTAGCATGTGATGCTGCTCTTACTACAGTCTTAGCTCCAGTAACTACATCTCCTGAAGCAAAAACGCCTTCTCTTGTTGTATGACCATACTCATCAGTTAATAATAATCCCCATTTATTTGTTTCAAGTCCTGTTGTGTTTGAAACAATATTGTTTTTAGGTGATTGACTAACGGCAATTATTATAGAATCACATTCAAATAATCCTTCTTTTCCTTCTATTGCTACAGTGCTTACTCTACCATCATCACCAATAGCATTTTCTGTTTCTATGTATTTTACACCCTCTTCGGTTAATTCTAAAGGAGATTTAAATAATTCAAATTTAACTCCATCTGAAATTGCTCCTTCTAATTCAACCTTTGTTGCAGGTATGTTTTCCATTCCCTTTCTGTATAAAATATAGACTTCTTTTGCTCCATTTATCTTTGCAGTTCTTGCTGCATCCATCGCTACATCACCAGCACCAATTACACATACTTTATCTCCTAAGTTATAAACATTAGGCGATTTTAAATAGTCAATTGCATAATGTACATTTCCTAAGCTTTCTCCCTTTATATCTAAGGTTTTAGGATTCCATACCCCAGTTCCAATAAATATTGCTTTATATCCATCGTAAAAAAGCTTGTCTAAAGTAAGTACAGGTCCAATTAATGTATTTGGTCTTATTTTAACACCTAATTCAATTAATCTTTCTTCATAATGATCTATGATACTTTTCGGCAATCTAAATTCTGGAATACCATATCTTAATACTCCACCAATTTTATCATGAGAGTCAAACAAAGTAATCTTATAGCCTTTTTGTGCAAGTATAAAGGCTATTGTTATACCCGCTGGTCCCCCTCCTACTATAGCAATTTTTTCATCTAGTTCTGCTTCTTTTTCTAATTTAACATTTTCTAAATAATACTTTGATATATGCCTTTCTATATCACAAAATCTTACTGGCTCACCCTTAATTCCTCTAATACAATTGCCCTTGCATTGATCTTCATGAGGACAAACTATGGAGCAAACTAAAGAAAGTGGATTATTATTAAATAACATTTCTCCAGCCTTTGCTATTTGTCCTTCCTTAAACAAATCTATTATTTCTGGAATTGGAGTGCTTATTGGACAATGAGCCTTACACCTTGGATTTTTGCAAATATAACATCTATTTGCTTCTAAAACTAAATCTTTCATCATAATTCCCCTTTTCCTTCGTAATTTATAATTTATATTATATCATCTATTTGCATATTTAACAAAGATAAACTTCTTTCTAATATTCCATTTAAATATGCTAGAACTATACCATAATTAGTTATAGGAACATTTTTTTCCTTACATTCATTAACTCTATTAATTACTGTTTTTCTATTAATCATACATGCTCCACAATGAATAATTAAATCATATTTATCTATATCCTCTGGGAAATCATGAAAAATACTATATTCATAGCTTAATTCTTCACCCACAAATTTATTTATTAGCTTAGGTATTTTTACTCTTCCAATATCCTCATGGGATACATTATGAGTACAACTTTCAGCTATTAAGATTTTTGAATTTTTATTTAAACTATTAATTTTGAAAGCCCCTTTTATAAACTCTTCAAAATCTCCCTTTTGTCTTGCAAATAACATAGAAAAGCTAGTTAGTTTTATATGACTTGGAACTATTTTGTCTACTTCCTTAAAAGCTTGTGAATCAGTTATTACTAAATCAACATCCTTTATATCTTTTAAAGCAGCTTCAAGTTCAGTATCTCTTACTACATAACTCTTTATTCCATGATCTAAACAATCTCTTATACATTGAACTTGTGGTAATATTATTCTCCCCTTTGGAGCTTCTGAATCTATAGGTACTACCATTATTACCTTACTATTATAAGGAAGCAAATCACCAACTATTGGAATCTCCTCTTCTTCTTCCTTTAAAATATTTATAAGTTTTCCTTTTAAATCTTCAATCCCCTCACCAGTTAATGAAGATATAAACAAGTAATCCTTATTTTTTTCTTTTAATAGGTTTAATTCTTCATTTTTTAATTTATCTATTTGATTAATAACTGCAATATAAGGTATATTATATTTTTTAAAATTTCTCTTTATTTTATTAAATTCTTCTAAATCTATATCTAAAGCATCAAAAAGATAAATTGCTATATCTGTCCTTTTTAATATATCTAAAGTCCTTTTAGTCCTTATTTCTCCAAGGCTACTTTCATCTTTAAATCCAGCTGTATCTATAAATAGTACTGGACCTACAGGTATTAATTCCATAGCCTTTTGAACTGGATCTGTTGTAGTTCCTTCTTTTTCTGAAACTAAAGATACTTCATGACCTAAAAGCTTATTAATTAATGATGATTTACCTGCATTTGTCTTTCCATAAATAGCTATATGTTTTCTATTTGCATTGGGTGTTGAATTCATACTACAACCCTCCTATAAATATAGATCTCTTTCTCCTGCTCTTAATCTTTCTAAGTTTTTCTCTAGTAATTCCTTAATATCTTTTCTCTTTATATTTTCTTTTTCTCTATTAATAACAGCTTCTGCTTTTTCTAATATTTCTTTATCACCATAATCTATAGCAAATTCTAAAAGAGTAGTTATTGCATTTGGTTCACAAACATTTTGGATTTCTCCACTCTTTGCAAGCTTCATAAATCTTTCTCCAGTTCTTCCTCTTCTATAACAAGCTGTGCAATAACTTGGAATATATCCATCATCTAATACTGATTTTATTACATCTAAAGGCGTTCTATCATCAGATGTTTTAAATTGAACACTATCATATTTTCCTTCTTCTCTTTCTTTGTATCCTCCAACACCAGTGCTTGAGCCTGCACTTATTTGTGATACACCATATCTTAATAATTCTCTTCTCATTTCTTCTGTTTCTCTAGTAGACATTATTATTCCAGTAAATGGAACTGCTATTCTAATAATAGCAACTAATTTTTTAAACATTTCATCATCTACTAAATTAGGGAACTCTTTAAGTGTTACTCCTGAAGCTGGCTTTAATCTTGGCATTGATATTGTATGGAAACCAACTCCATATTTATCTTCTAAATGCTTATTGTGCATCATAAGTCCTAAAACTTCGAATTTAGGATCTGCAAGGCCGAATAAAACCCCACCACCAACATCATCTATTCCAGCTTCCATAGCTCTATCAAAGGAAGTTAAATGATAATTATAATCTCCCTTTAAAGACTTTGGATGCATATTATCATAAGTTGGCTTATGATATGTTTCTTGGAATAATATATATGTTCCAATTTTAGCTTCTTTAAGTTTTCTATAATTTTCTACAGTTGTAGCAGCAATATTAACATTAACTCTTCTTATTTCACCATTATCATTTTGAGTTGAATAAATAGTTTTTAAACACTCTAAAACATACTCTATTGGTGCATTTACTGGATCTTCTCCAAGTTCTAGAGCTAATCTCTTATGACCCATTTTTTCTAATATTTTAACCTCTTCTGCTACCTCTTCCATAGTTAACTTTCTTCTAGAAAAATCATTAGTCCTCTTATATCCACAGTACACACAATTATTTACACAATAATCACTAACATATAAAGGAGCAAAAATTACTATTCTTTTTCCATATATAGAATCCTTAATTTCTCCTGCTAGCTTGTATATTTCTTTCATATCTTCTTTATCTTCAGCTTGTAAAAGTACAGCTATATCTTCATATGATAATCCACTTCTTTTTTTAGCCTTTTCTAAAACTCTCTTAATATCTTCTCTAGTAGCTCCCTTAGCTTCTTCTAAAATTCTTTCAATATACTCATGATCAATAAACATTTAATACACCCCTACACTCTAATTTATATTAATTTTATATTTTCAAGCTGAATATTACCTTTGCTTGATTTATAATAGCCATTATCTTTTGCCCAAGCTACATTATCACCTCTTGTAATTTCAACCTTAAAACCAGCTTTATTTATCCTTCCTTCTATACACTTTCTACATTCTGCAGCTTCATCTCCTGTACATATTTTCCCATCATATAAAGAATATTTTTCTCTCACACTAGTTGGAGAAAGATTTGGCATTACTACATTTCCACCTGCTTTAATTCCCTTTTCCCTTCCTATAGGATCTATACTTCCAAGAGCAGTAGTTGAAGGTAATAGAACACTTGGTAATAATAACCTAACTAAAGCTAATATTGTAGTTGTCATTTCCACAGTTCCACCTATTTTATCCTTTAATGGAGTATCTTTATGTGGTATAAATGGACCTATCCCACACATATGAGGTTCAAATTCTTTTACAAATAGTAAATCATTAACTAAATCATTAGTGCTTTGATTAGGTAATCCTACCATAAAACCTGCACCAACTTGATATCCAATTTCTTTTAAATCTCTTAAACACTTTCTTCTCTCTTCAAAACTTGCTCCTGGATGCAAATCTTCATAAAGTTCTTTTGTAGCAGTTTCATGTCTTAAAAGATATCTATCTGCTCCTGCTTCGAACATCCTTTTATAAGATTCATAACTTCTTTCCCCTATTGATAATGTAATTGCATTATTAGGATACTTACTTTTTATAGCCTTTATAATTTCTATCATTCTTTCATCAGTAAAATAATCATCTTCTCCACCTTGAAGTACATAGGTCTTGTATCCTAATCTATCTCCAATTTCAACACATTCTAAAATATCTTCTAAAGTTAATCTATATCTATCAGCATTTTTATTTTCTCTTCTTATTCCACAATAAACACAATTTTTTTTACATATGTTAGTGAATTCTATAAGACCTCTCATATAAACTGTATTTCCATAGGTTTTCATTCTTGTTTGGTGGGCTTTTTCTACTAAATAAGTCTTATCATTTTCTGTTAAATTATCTAATAAAAATACAAGTTCCTCTCTACTAGCATTGTTAGTTTCATATAATTTATCAATTATATTTTTTATATTCATTCTATACCTCCAAATTTATAATGTAGAATATAAAATTATTAATTTTTCGCGATGCTATAACATAGCCTCTTTTTTACTAATAGCAGTTTTAACTGTTACACCTTCTATATTTCCAAGCCTTCCTGTTAAACTATTAATTTCATTTAAACTTCCAACTACTACTATTGATATAACGGAAGTTTCATCATCTAAGGGAATACCCATTCTTCCCTTTATACTTCCTCTAAAGCTAGATACAACCTCATTAAAATTAGCATTACATTTACTAGGTTTTTCAAGTATGGCACTAATAACAGCGATTTTCATATTTTCCTCCTAAAAAAATTTATAGATTATCTTATTCTTTTTTTAATCAATCAAAAAAATCCTGTTTTCTTAAAAGAAAACAGGATCTATATTAATAATAAAAGTTATTACAAAAAAACTTAAACTATAACTAGTCTAATAATAGCCTTTATTATTAATATACTTTTATCTATTTTCTTTCAAATCAGATTTCTCTTTTTTGTCAGATTAATATTTTTTAAAATTTATATAATAAATATACAAATGAGTATGAATAGAATTCATAAAACAAATGAGTATTTATTATTCTTTATTTCCATCATAAATATAATAGTTCCTTATGTCAATAGTTAATTTTTTATCAATCCTAAAAAAATATATAGAACTGCACATGCAGCTCTATATAAAAACATTTCTATAAAAACTAAGACTTAAATTAGTAATTTAAAAATTCTTATCTATTTATATAACACAAAATTTTTTCTTTTTCATATTCAGCTAAATCATAATTTTCTAATTCTTTTGCACTAACCCACTTACCTTCTACTATATCATTTCCATATACTATTTTTTCTTTTAACTGACCTAAATAAACAGCACATAATTCATCTTTTTCAGCACTTATTTTAATTTCTCCTAATTTTTCCAAATTAAAAATTATAGACTTCAAATCATCTTTTATAGCTCTTGCAATACACTTTTCTTCAGTTTCTTTTCCTCTTATTTTCTTTCCTACTATATACCATAATTTTGGCTCATTTCGTTTTGTTTTTCTCCTAACAATAAATATATTATTGAAATCATCTTTTATAATTACAGAACATTCTGCAATTCTACCCATTATGTTTCCCTCCTAAAGTCGATATAATATTATCTTTATCATTATTTTAATTTGTAGTGCTTATATTTATATTCTACATAAATTTAAAATTACCTTTAATATATTTATAGTTTTTATCTTAATATTATTTTAAAATCCTTTTTAAATTTCAATAAGCCATCTCAGTAGATTTTTTATCTACTAGAGATGGCTTATAATTTTTTAATACTTTCAATATTTTCTATATTAATTATATGAAAGCACTTTCTTAGATTGGATTTCCGTCATAGTCTGTATATTCTGGTTTATTCTTATCATTACCTATATTGTTTTGATTTTCATGTAATCTTTGTCTTCTTGTACCCTTTTGCTTTGGTGTTTCAGTCTTAGTATTCTTAGGCATATTAACACATCCTTTCAAATGTATTTTATACCCTTAATAATTTTTAATACATTACTATTATTTACAATTCAAATTCTTCTATCTCTATAGCATAAGTTCCACAATTCTTACACACTATAACTGTTACTATATAACTTTTATCAACTATTCCTTCTCTGCTAAGTCTAGTAAAAGATTTTTTATCATAGTTAGTATCAATACTACTAGTTACATAATTATTATTTTTACCATATGCATAAAAATAAAATTCTAAGAAGTCAAACACCTTTTTCTTTTCTTCTTTTCCATCTTTACAATTACTGCAGCAAGTTTCGTAATAAGCTTTTTGAAACTCTACTTCATCACTATTTGATAGTAATTCTAATACTTTTTCTTCATCTATTCCTTTAAGTTCTTCATTTTCATCATTAGCAAAGTATTCTAAATTATCTTCTCCTAAAATATATTCTTTTTCATCAAATTTAAATTTGTATTCCATAATATCTTCCTTTCAAGGATTTAATAAATCTATTATAACATATTAATTATAACCTAATTAATATTTCATTAATATCCTCACTTATCTTTATTCTTTCTTCATATATCCATTTAAAATCAAATTCTAGTTTAAATAACTTGCAGAAAGAATAATACATATTTATTCTTTGATAATATACTTCAAGTTCATCTAAATTTCCTCTAAAGCATTGAGGCTTACTTATCACCTTATTTTTTAATATAAATAATTCCTCAACATATCCTAAGAATGTATCCATAAGTTCCTCTTTTGAAATATCAAAGGGGATCTTTAATAATTCCCATTGAATTTCTTCTTTTAATTTATATTTCTTTATCCTATCTAAAATTATTAAATATTCATTTATATCCATCTTTCTATAATAATTTAAAGCTTCTTCTCTAGTAGACCATAAAGCCAACTTCTCATTTAGTGGTAGGCTTTTTATATTTAATATAGCTTCTGAAGGACCTAAAACTGCTTTTCTTATTATACTATCCTCTTCATCTAATTTTTCTTTGATAAATTTTTGATTATCACGAACTGTAGCTACATATCCTACTTCATAGATTCCTTTTCTACCGGCTCTACCTGCTACCTGTTTTACTTCTTGAGACGTTAAACTTCTTATTTCTTCTCCATCAAATTTTTGAATATCCAAGAAAATTATACGCTTTATAGGTAAATTTACTCCCATTCCTATAGCATCCGTAGTTACAAGAATTTTATTTTCTTTATTTATAAACATATCATATTGCTTTCTTCGTACTTCAGGTGGAAGATCTCCATAGATTATACTAGTTCTAACTCCTTTTTCTGAATATTGCTGTGCTATCTGTAATACTTTTTTCTTAGAAAATACAACTATAGCATCTCCTTCTTCTGCATTATCATAAGAGAAATTTTTATTTTCTACTTCTAAAGGAATACTTCTTTTATACTCCTTAAATTCATAATCATCTTCACAATCCCTAAGTATTTCTTCTACTATTTTCTTAGCATTTAAAGCACCACATATATGAATTTCTTTACTTCTTAATCCAAGTAAAGCTCTAGTCCATGCAGCTCCTCTTTGGGAGTCATTTATCATCTGTATTTCATCTATAATGGCAATATCATATTCTTTTTTTAAATCTACCTTCTCAATTGTACAGGAGGTATGAGTAGCTCCCTCCTTTAGTATTTCTTCTTCTCCAGTTAATAAGTTACATATTATATTACTATTGTTTAGCTTCTCAAAATTTTCTAAAGCTAGTATTCTTAAAGGAGATAAATAAACTCCATTTTTTGCTTCCTTTAGCCTTTCCATTGCTGTATATGTTTTTCCTGTATTCGTTTCTCCAAGATGAATAAATACTTTTCTTTTTATATTTCTTGCTAATTTATATTCATCTTTAGGATTTTTAGGAAAGTTTTCTTCAAATTCTTTAGATATTATTTTAGGTATATGCTGTTTTGTTAATACTGTCATAAAACCAGAATTAATAAAACTATTATAATTTCCCCTTATAACTTGATAAAAATCAAAATCAGTATTATGCTTTTGGTTATAATCATCTAATAATCTTTTAGAAATATACTCTAATAATTCTTCATATCTATCTCTAACATCTTTATATTCTTTAAATCCTTCATCTTCCATATCAATAAGTTGTCTTATCTTCTTTCTAAGAGAAGATTCTTGTTCTATTAATGCACCTACTTTTGAATTATGTGCTATTTCCTCAATATGATTAATTTGAGATTTTAATTTCTTAAACTCTCTTTGCATTGCATTTTTTTTCAAATCATCACCTCTTAATTATCATTCCTATAATTTCCTTAATCAATTATATCATTTTTTATTTATTTATTTCTATTTTTCGTTAAAAGCCTAATTTTTATTATTATAAGTTTATACTTAATTTAATCTCTACCTATTTATATAATAATTTTATTATTTTTTATATTTTCTTAATGATATATTAAGAATTATATATTATAATTCTTATATATTTATCTTTAACTAATTATCGGGGGATGATTTAAGAAATGACCAAGAAAAAAATTTATCTAGTGTTTTCTAATACAGGAACAATACTATCAAAATGCATTAATTATTACACGAAAGATAAATATGTCCATGTTTCCTTAAGTTTTGATGACACTTTTGAAAAAATGTATTCATTTGGAAGAATATTTCCTAGTAATCCATTTATAGGTGGTTTAGTTGAAGAAAACTTAAGAGATGGAGTTTATAAAAAATTCCAAAATAGTCAATGTGTTATTTATAAAATTGAAGTTACAAATAAACAATACTTATTATTAAGAAATGAACTAAATCTTTTTTTACAAGACCAAAAAAAATATAGATACAGCCTTCTTGGCTTAATAGGTGTGGTAATTAATAAACCAATTAAAAGGAATAATAGATATTTTTGTTCAGAGTTCATTTCACATCTATTAATAAAAAGCGAAATATATGATTCAGATAAGATTCCTAGCTTAATTAAGCCTAGTGATTTATTAAATATTAATGATAAAGAATTTGTATATGAAGGTTTAACTTATAATTATAAGGCAATTTAAAATGTGCTGTATCACAATGAAAATTTAAAGAAGAAACTCCGAAAGGAGTTTCTAAGATAATTTTATTTATTATTTTTATTCTTATTTTTATTCAATATTGATTTAAAGTAATTATATGTCTTAAATAATCTTGGAAACTCCTCTTTTTCTTCTAAAAGAACCTTATATTCAGCCATTTTTAATATAGGCTCTATACTCCTCATAGTATCCTCATAGCCTTCTTTTATTCTATTTTTTTTAGCTTCTTCATCTAAATTTAAAGTCCCATTAATAACACTTTCATTTAGATTTCGTGGATAAAGTTCTATAATATGTGTATTAGGATACAACTCTCTATCTATTCGTGATTCTTTTGATAGTAGTACTACTATAATTATATCACAACCTTCTCCATATACAGGTTGAATTGGTGTATTATCCGCCATTCCACCATCTATATATTTTTTCCCCATAATATCTGTTGCTTCATATATTAAAGGTAATGATGCTGACGCAATTATTATTTCTTTTCCTAAATCTTCTGTATAATCATTAACTTTAAAATATTTAACATTAAAATCAGGTAATTCTGTGCAAGCAGCATAGCATATTTTATTCTTAGCTTTAACACATTCTATGTCTAGATACTTATCTATTATTTCCTTAGCTCCATCTTTAGAAACAGCACCTTCATATATTTTTTGATTAATATATTTTTTGGCAAAATTAATGTTTTTTGATCCAATAACTAGTCCTATTCCTTTTTTCAATAAGTCGAACTTACTTATGGGAACTATTTTGTCCATAGTTACTTCTTCCCATAGCGCCTCTGCTTTTTCTATGCTATCTTGTGCAAATAGAATTGCATTAAATGCACCTATTGATGTTCCAGAAAATACATCAATATATTTATCTATTTTTAGTTCCTTTAAGGCCTTCCAAACTCCAAGTTCATAAGCACCTTTTCCTCCCCCTCCAGATAAAACTAATCCTATCTTCATATAACTCCCCTCTTTTTATACCACTGTTAATTATCATTTATTATATTATAATTATACATCTTTTGTTCTATTTATCCTTGTTAATTTTATATTAAAATTAATTTTATATAAAGTCTTTGAAAAGTAAATAAGCTTATAGTGTATAATAAATCTACACTATAAGCTTATTTATAAATTATTTTAAAGAATTCTTTGCTAATTCTACTAAATCAGTAAATGCTTTTGGATCATTTATAGCAATTTCAGATAACATCTTTCTGTTCATATCTATTCCTGCTAATTTAATTCCATTCATAAACTTTGAATATGAAAGTCCATTCATTCTTGTAGCTGCATTTATTCTAGCTATCCAAAGTCTTCTAAAATCTCTCTTCTTTAATCTTCTTCCAACATATGCATTTCTTAAAGCTCTTATTACTGATTCGTTAGCAGTTTTAAATAATCTACTTTTTCCACCGTAATAACCTTTTGCAAGCTTTAATACTTTTTTATGATTCTTACGAGCGTTGGTTGCTCTTTTAACTCTAGCCATGTTTAATCCTCCTAAAAACCTCTATATTATAGGTATGGTAATAATTTCTTCATTGCTTTTTCTTGAGTAGTTGAAACATAAGCAGCTTTTCTTAAGTTTCTCTTTCTCTTTGAACTTTTCTTAGTTAATATATGACTCTTAAAAGCCTTAGCTCTTTTTAATTTTCCAGTTCCAGTCTTTTTGAATCTTTTTGCTGCACCTCTATGGGTTTTCATTTTTGGCATTATACTAATCTCCTCTCAAGTTATGCTTTTTTTGGGCCTAAAACCATTGTCATGTTTCTGCCTTCATGTTTTGCTGGTTTTTCAACTACACAAACATCTTCTAACTTCGAAACAAAATTATCTAAAATTCTTTGTCCTATATGTCCTAATTGTGCTTCTCTTCCTTTAAATCTAACAGTGATTTTAACTTTATCCCCGTCTAATAAAAACTTTCTAGCATTTTTTGCTTTAATTGCAATATCATTTTCTTCAATAGTTAAACTACATCTTATTTCTTTAATTGTAGTAACCTTTTGCTTTTTCTTTGCTTCTTTTTCCTTCTTAGATTGCTCATAAATATATTTTCCTAAATCCATTACTTTACATACTGGTGGATTAGCATTTGGAGAAATCATTACTAAATCTAATTCTTTCTCTTCTGCAATTTTTTGAGCCTCCTTTGTAGGAACAACTCCTAATTGTGCACCATCTGCATCAATTAATCTAACTTCCTTAACTCTTATAGCTTCATTACAAGTAAAATCCTTACTTATACCAAGTCACCTCCAAAATATTATCTAAAAACACAAAAACTAGAGGACATATCATGCCGTCCTCTAGTGCGTATAAAAATCTAGTTATATAACTAGTAATTATTACTAAACTAATTACCCTACTAAGCCATGCCGTAAGGTGAGAAACGGCTGTTTCTACTTAACACATTTGTTATTGTAACATTTATTTTTAGAACTGTCAATTATTTTACATGTTTTTTAGACCTATCAATTATTTCACATCTTTATTTTATCCTATTTCCTATAATTTATACTAAAAAATTATGTAAGAATATTATCTATTCAATTTCTCCATTGAAGTCTAATATACCACCTCTTAAATTATATAAGTTATTAAAGCCTTCACTTTCAAGAAAATTACAAGCAACGCTACTCCTTACTCCAACTTTACAATATACTAAAATTGGCTTATCTTTATATTTTTCTAATTCATCTACTTCCCATTCTATTTCTTCTACTGGTATATTTATTGAGTTTACAATTCTCGATTCTTTAAATTCATTAGGTCTTCTAACATCTAAAATTAATAAATTCTCTTTATTTTTAATTAGTTTTTCAGCTTGGCTACTATTTATTGATTTAATACTCATTTTACTTTCTCCTATTGTTTTTTTATATTATAGTACTTTAATCTTATATTCTCAATAAAAACTATTCATATAAAAAGTAAAGAATTATAATAATATAAGCCATATTAATACTAATTTACCAGTTTGGTAATATTCTTATTAATACAGCTCTAATAATTATCTTAATTAAAATCTTCTATTCTTATTAAATTATTTAATTTGTATACTGATTTCAGCTTACAAACATTATTTATTGCATTTCTAAGATTTCCTTCATTGCAATCATGTGTTACTAAAACCAATGTAACTTTATTTTCATTTACTGAATCTATCCCTTTTTGTATAACAGATCTCAAACTTACATTTTCATTTCCAAAAACAGAAGTTATTTCTCCTAATACACCAGTTCTATCTTCTACAGATAATCTAATGTAGTATTTGCTATTTATTGTATTAATATCGTTTATTTCTTTTTTCCATAAATTATTTTTTACTACTGGATTTAAATTATCTATATCAATATTATTTCTTAATATTGCTACTATATCAGAAACAACAGCACTTCCTGTTGGTAAGTCTCCTGCTCCTCTACCGTAAAACATTAAATCACCAACAGCATTTCCACGTATTAATACTGCATTGAAAGAGTCATTAACATTTGCTAACGGATGATTTTCTGGTATCATAGTTGGATGAACTCTAAGTTCTAATTTTCCTTCATTATCTTTTACTATAGCTAATAACTTTATTACTTTTTTAAATTCTTTAGCATATTCTATATCTATAGCTTCAACATTAGTAATACCTTCTCTATAAACATCTTCAACTTTAATTTTTGTTCCAAAGGCTAAAGAAGATAATATTGCTAATTTATATTGTGAATCATATCCTTCAATATCTGAAGTTGGATCTGCTTCAGCATACCCTTTATCTTGAGCTTCCTTTAATGCTTCATTGAACCCTAAATTATCATAATCCATTTTAGTTAATATATAGTTTGTAGTTCCATTTACTATACCATATAATCTTTCTACTTTATTAGCCGTCAAACTTTCATTTATGCCTTTAATTATAGGAATACCACCAGCTACACTTGCCTCATAATTGAACATTACACCTTCTTTATCAGCTTTTTCAAAAAGCTCATCCCCACCTGTAGCAAGTAACATTTTGTTTGCTGTAACTATGTGTTTCTTTCTGTCCATAGCTGCTAACATATACTCTCTTGCTGGTTCAATTCCGCCCATTACTTCTACTACAATCTTAATTGAATCATCTTTAATAATATCATTGATATCTGTAGTTAAAAGATTTTTAGGAACTTCAATTTCTCTAGCTTTATTAATATCTCTAACTAATATCTTGGCCACTTCTACTTCATAGCCTGATCTTTTCATAATTTCTTCTTTGTTTGAATTTAATATCATCCAAACTCCACGCCCAACATTGCCTAGCCCCATTAAAGCAATTCTGACTTTTTTCATGTTGTTTCCCCCTTAAAAATTTTTTATTAATATTTTATATTTACTTACTGCTAATATATTTATTATACTCACTTACTTTATAATTTACCATTATTTATTACAACTTTACAAGCAAAAAAAGTATACTCTATAAAATTACCTCATTTAAAATCATAGTAGTTTTATAAATTATACTTCAAAGCTAAATATTTAGAATAGTAATTCTTTTATTAATTAAATAATAATAAGAGACAAATATTATATTCCTTAAAACTCTTTTTCCTTTAAAGTCAATTAATATAATATCTATCTCTTATTTAGTTCTAATAATCTTTTACTTATTCCCTATTACTTATATTATCTCTTTCCTGCATCAAAAGGCTCTCCAGCCGCCTTAGGTGCTTGTGATGATTTAGAAAATAATACTAAAGCTATTAAGGTTACTATATATGGGAATGTTTTTAATACAACTCCTGGTATTTGAGCTAGTGATGGTATAGCTTGTGATACATTTGCTATAGTTGAAGCAAATCCAAAGAAGAAAGTTGCTCCTAATATTCCAAGAGGTCTCCATTGTCCAAAAATTAACGCTGCTAAAGCAAGGAATCCAAGTCCTGCAACACTTCCATTAAACTCTCCTGAATATGTTACTAGAATTATAGCTCCACCTAAAGCTGACATTCCTCCTGATATCATAACACCTATATATCTCATTTTAAATACACTTATCCCTGCTGCTGCAGATGCTTGAGGATGTTCTCCACAAGATCTTAATCTTAAGCCAAAACTAGTTTTATAAAGTATAAATATGCTTAACACTAAAATTAATAATACTAACCAAGTAGTAGCATATGTCTTAGTGAAGAAAAGTGGTCCTATTACAGGTATTTCTGAAAGTATTGGAATATCCTTTGGAATAAATCCATTAGTTATTCTTATATTACCGCTACCTGTAATATTTCTTGCTAGGAATACAGTTAAAGCACCTGCTATCATATTTATAGCTGTACCACTTATAACTTGGTCTGCATTTAAGTTAATACTTGCAAAAGCATGAAGTAATGAAAATAATACACCAACTATTACTGCTACTAATAAACCAATCCATAAGGCTCCTGCTACTCCATTAGCTTGTAATTTAGAAACTGTTAATGCTCCAGCAAAAGATCCAACTATCATAAGTCCATCTAATCCTATATTTACAATTCCACTTCTTTCACAATAAAGTGCTCCTAAAGCTGTTATTAGTAAAGGAATTGTATAAGAAATTGCATATGGAAAAACTTGTTCAATTATACTCCACATTATTTTTCCACCACCCTTTCAGAAGTACTATCTTTTTTTCCTTTATTTCTATTCTTTTTAAACCATTTTATTATTTTATCCATTACCATACTAGTTGCTGCAAAATAAATTATTGTAGCCATTATAGTATCTGCAAGTTCTGGTGGTACTTTTACAGCTGCATTCATAAAGCCTTTTCCTACATATAAAATTCCAAAGAATAATGATGAGAAAATAACCCCAATAGGACTACTTGCTCCAAGTAAGGCAACTGCTATACCATCAAAGCCTTGGCTTGGCATTACACCAATTTGCATTATATTTGCATTTCCTGTGTATTGTATAACTCCTGCAAGTCCTGATAAAGCACCAGCTATCATCATTGATATAACTATATTTCTATTAACAGGCATACCTGCATATTCTGCACCAAATCTATTAAATCCAACAGCTTTTAATTCATATCCTAAAACTGTTTTATTTAGAGTAAACCATATTACTAAAACTGCTATTAAAGCTAAGAAAATACCTAAATTTATGTATGAGCCTTTAAATATTTCTGATAACCAATTTACTCTTAAAGTAGCTGCTTCTGGTAACATTCTAGATTCAGTTTCTAAGAATTCACCTTTAAAATATTGTGGTACCATATAATAAACTATCCAATAAGCCACCCAGTTCATCATTATAGATGATACAACTTCGTGTACGTTAAATTTAGCTTTTAATACTCCGGGTACTATTGCCCATAAAGCTCCTCCAATAATACCAACAGCAACAACTATTGGAACTAATATCATCTTAGGTAAATCTAAACTTAAACCTACTGCTATTGAACAAAATCCTCCAAATAACATTTGTCCAGGTGTACCTATATTAAATAATCCTGTTTTAAAGGCAAAGGCAACTGAAAGTCCTGTAAGCATTAAAGGTGTTGCTGTAGCAATTGTATTCCCTATTCTTTCTAGGTTCATTAATCCACCTTTAAATAAATATGTATATCCTTCAACAGGGTTAAATCCCATAATAAGCATTAATAAGGCACCAGCAATTAGTCCAAGTATTACTGCCATTATGGATTTTATAGCTTGATTTTTTTCCATTAAGCTTCACCTCTCTTTATTCCTGCCATCATTAAACCAACTTCATTTTCATCTGTTTCAGAAGCATTAACTATTCCTATAAGTTCTCCATTATTAACTATGGCAATTCTATCAGAAACATTTAAAACTTCATCCAATTCAAGAGATACTAAAAGTACGGCCTTGCCATTATCTCTTTGTTCAACAAGTCTTTTGTGTATGTATTCTATTGATCCTACGTCAAGTCCTCTAGTTGGCTGAACAGCAATTAATAAATCAGGATTTGAAAGAATTTCACGTCCTATTATTCCTTTTTGTTGATTACCACCTGATAAAGACCTAGCTATAGAATTTCCACCTTCTCCTGATCTTACATCAAAGGTTTCTATTATATGATCAGAGTATTTTTTTATTTCTTCTCTATTTATAAGACCTTTTTTAGAAAAAGGTTCATTCTTATAAGCCTTAAGAACCATATTATCTTCCATGGTATAATCTAAAATAAGTCCTCTTTTATGTCTATCCTCTGGAATATGTGCTATTCCTTCATCAATTCTTTTTCTTATAGAATTTTTTGTTATATCTTTTCCATTAAATAATATACTTCCTTCTTCAACAGCTCTCATACCAGTAATAGCTTCCACTAGTTCTGTTTGACCATTACCTTCTACTCCAGCTATTCCAACAATTTCGCCTTTTCTAACTTCTAAGCTAAAGTTTTTTAAACCCAATACTTTTTTATTATTTTTAACAGATACATTATTTAATTTTAATACCACTTCACTTGGCTTAGCTTCCTTTTTATCAACTTTAAATGATACTTGTCTTCCAACCATCATTTTAGCCATATCAGCTTCTGAAGTTTCTTTAACATCTACAGTCCCTATATATTTTCCTCTTCTAATTACAGTACACCTATTTGCAGCTTCTTTAATTTCCTTTAATTTATGAGTAATTAAAATTATTGACTTTCCTTCTTTAATAAGATTTTTCATAATTTTTAATAAATCTTCTATTTCCTGTGGAGTTAAAACTGCTGTTGGTTCATCAAAAATAAGAACTTCTGCATTTCTATAAAGCATCTTTAATATTTCAACACGTTGCTGCATACCAACTGATATATCTTCAATTTTTGCATATGGATCAACATTTAATCCATAAGTTTTTGATAATTCTTCAATTTTCTTTGCTGCACTTTTTATATCTATTGATAAAAACTTCTTTGGTTCTAAACCTAAAATAATATTTTCTGTTACAGTAAAGTTCTCAACTAATTTAAAATGCTGATGAACCATTCCTATACCTAAATCATTAGCTACATTAGGGCTTGAAATTTTAACTTCTTTACCATTTACTTTTATTATTCCAGCTTCTGGAGTATACATTCCAAAAAGCATTCCCATCAATGTAGATTTACCAGCTCCGTTTTCTCCTAAAAGAGCATGAATTTCACCTTTTTTAAGTTGCAATGTAACATTATCATTGGCAACAATTCCTGGAAATTCTTTACGGATATTAAGCATTTCTACTACATAACTCATAAGCATCCTCCCTACGTCGTTTTTTACATATATTGTGGTTAGATTATCTTTTTATGTAAAATTAATCTAATTTTTTCTTAATATGAGAAAAAGACGGTATTCCGCCTTTTTTATTTTACTAAATATAAAAATTATTTAATTAAATTACCTTGTTCGGCTTTTATTTCAATTTCACCATTTTTAATTTTGTTATATACTTCATTTACTTTTGTAGTAGTATCAGCACTTAAATTTGGATTGTTTTCTGGAAGACCTACACCATCATTTTTAATATCAAATGTCAATGTCTCTCCACCTGGGAAAGTTTCATCTAGCTCAGCTTTAACCATATCGTAAGCTGCTGTATCTAATTTCTTCATAGCTGAAGTTAATATTACTGACTTATCTCCTTCGTATTTACCATCTTCATATTGGTCAACATCACAACCGATTACCCATGCTTCTTTTCCAGATGCAATTCTTGCCTTTGCTTCATTTATTACGCCAATACCTACATTACCAGCTGCTACAAATATAGCTTTAACTCCACTATCATACATAGTAGCTGCTAATTGTTGTCCTGCTGCAACATCTTCAAATGTACCTTGGTAAACAACATTTTCTGACTTAATACTCATATTAGTTCCTAAGTTCTCATTAGCGTAATTAACACCTTGTTGGAATCCCCAGTTGAATTTTTGAACTGAAGGTATTTCCATACCACCTATAAATCCTAAGTCCCCTTCTTTTAATTCAAGAGCTGCTGCTACACCTGCCATAAATCCTGCTTCTTGCTCTGCAAAGAAGATAGCCACACTATTTTCTCCAACTTTTTCTACTCTTTCATCTCCACTTTTACCGTTGTTAGGAGAACCATCAATAATTACAAATTTAGCATCTGAATATTTATCTTGTGCATTAAATATTGCAGTTTCAAATTTGAATCCAGGTGCTACGATAAACTTGTATCCTGTATCATAAAGATTTCCTATTTCCTTCATGTAATCTGCTTCTGTAGTTCCAGATGGTCTTAAATAGTTACTATCAATTTTTAATTCATCCTTAGCCTTTAAAATACCTTCCCAAGTACCTTGGTTAAAGGATTTATCGTCTATTGTTCCTGAATTAGTAACCATACCTACCTTAAGTTGTGATTGTGCTGATTCTGCACTATTACCACACCCTACTAATCCAGTAAGCATAAAAGCAGATAATACTAACGCTAATGCTTTTTTCTTCATATAAAATCCTCCTAATCTTTAGTAAATAATTATTTTATCCTTCGAATTTTCAAAGAAATTATACAATATGTAGTATATAATTTCAATAAATAATATATCACTTTTACACAAAAATAACACTTATTTTACATTTATATTTTAAAAAAAGCTTAATAAAACAGCTATTATAATTGAAGGCAATAAATTAGAGACTTTAATTTTTGTAACTCCTAACATATTTACTCCTAATCCAAGTATTAATAAACTTCCAACTGCAGTCATATTATTTATAGCAACATCGCTTAAAAAAGTTGAAATAAAACTTGCTGCTAAAGTAATACTTCCTTGATATATAAATACAACTATGGCCGATAACATAACACCTACTCCCAAGGTTGATGCAAATATTATGGAACTTATTCCATCTAATATTGATTTAGCATAAAGAGTACTATGATTACTACTTAATCCACTTTCTAAAGAACCTACTATAGCCATAGCTCCTACACAAAATAATAATGTAGATGTCACAAAGCCTTGGGCAACAGACACACTACTGCCATTTCTATTAAATCTTTCTTCTATTCTTTTTCCTATATTCTCAAGCTTTCTATCTATATCAATAATCTCACCAATAAATCCACCAATGGCAAGTGATATTATCATAATGATTGTATTATTTCCTTTAATAGCTCCTGATATACCTATATAAATAACACATAAAGCTAGTCCATTCATTATAGTATCGCTAACTTTTTTATTTATGCTCCCCTTAAGAAATAATCCTATAAAAGCTCCTACAACTATAGCTAAACTATTTACTATTGTACCTAACATATTTCCCTCCTTAAATTTATTATTTTTCATTTTCACATAAATAAGATTTTTAATGCTATATAATATATATATTATATAACATTAATTCTCCATTTTAAAAATTTCTTGTATAAAAAAGGATATAGATATTATATTCTTTGCTCCGTCGCAGGCTCCAAGTCGCCAGAATATAATATCTATATCCTCATATACGGAAGGAAAGGAATTTATAAAAAATTATTCACAGGGTAATATTTTTATAAATTCCTAGAAAATAAAAAAAGACGGGTATACCGCCTTTTTTATCTTATATATTTAACTTTTTATGATTACTTTATTAAATCGCCTTGTTCAGCCTTAACTTCAATTTCACCATTTTTTATCTTGTTATAAACTTCGTCTACTATTTTTATTGTTTCTTCACTTAAGTTTGGATTTTCGCTTGGAAGACCAACTCCATCATTTTTAGCATCAAATGTTAAAGTTTGACCACCTGGGAAATTACCATCTAGCTCATCTTTAATTATGTCAAAAGTAGCACTATCTATTTTCTTCATAGCTGATGTTAATATAATTGATTTATTATCTTCATATATACCATCTGCATATTGGTCAACGTCAACACCAATTATCCAAGCTTCTTTACCTGACATAGCTCTAGATTTTGCTTCATTTATTGATCCTACTCCAACTCCACCTGCAGCAACGAATATAGCTTTTACACCATTATCATACATAGTAGCTGCTAATTGTTGTCCTGCTCCTACATTATCAAATGATCCTTGATAAACAACATTTTCTGCCTTAATAGTCATTTTAGTTCCTAAATTTTCATTAGCATAGTTAACGCCTTGTTGGAATCCCCAGTTGAATTTTTGAACTGAAGGTATTTCCATACCACCAATAAATCCTAAGTCACCATCTTTTAATTGAAGAGCTGTTGCTACTCCTGCTAAAAATCCAGCTTCTTGCTCCGCAAAGAAAACAGCTACACTATTATCTCCAACCTTTTCTACTCTTTCATCTCCATTTTTACCATTATTAGGAGAACCATCAATAATTACAAATTTAGCATCTGAATATTTGTCTTGTGCATTAAATATTGCAGTTTCAAATTTGAATCCTGGTGCTACTATAAACTTGTATCCTGTATCATAAAGATTTCCTATTTCCTTCATGTAATCAGCTTCTGTAGTTCCAGCTGGTTTTAAATAATTACTATCAATTCCTAGTTCATCCTTAGCTTTTAATATACCTTCCCAAGTACCTTGATTAAATGACTTGTCATCTATTGTTCCTGCATCTGTAACCATACCTACTTTAATTTTTGATTGTGATGATTCTGATTTATTACCACAACCTACTAAACCAGTTACCATCAAAGCTGATAAAACTATTGCTATTACTTTTTTCTTCATATAAACTCCTCCTAGTCTTCTGTGTCTAATCATCAATACTTCGAATCTTCAGGTTGATTATACAGTAAATAATTCGTTATTTCAATTATTTTTGTTAAAATTTATTGATAATTTTGTTTAATATTCGTGTATACTTTAATTTTAAAGTGCGATACTATTTATTCTAATTTTATGCACAATTACATAAATTCATTAAATATTTTTTTAAAGGAATCTATCTCCATAGGAAATATTCTAACTCTTTTTAATGAATATAATCCATCATTTGCACTTGATATTCCATATTCCGTTGTAACTGCAGCTTGAATTCCTATTTCCCTTTCTACCTCAATAGTTTCTTCATCATATTTCCCTACTGGATAGCAAATAAATTTACTATCTACTCCAACTTTTTCTTTTAATGCTTCTCGTCCTTCTTTAATAATTGTAATTTTATCATCTCTTGAAATATTAGTGAATTCAATATGTCTTGAAGTATGATTTTCTATTCCCATACCATTATCATGCATTTCTTTGAGCATAGAAGAATTCATATAGTAACCATCTTTATCTGTATTATTAGTTATTATAAAAAATGTTCCTTTCATTCCATTACCTTTTAGTATTCTATAAGCATCTGAATAATTATCTGCATAGCCATCATCAAAGGTTATAGCAACTGGTTTTTTAGGAACATATCCTGTATTATAAGCTTTTACTACATCATCTAATAACATTGGAGTAAATCCATTTTCCTTTAGCCATTTAACTTCTGCTTCAAACTGTTTAACTGGAACTAACAAGTTATTATTTGGATTAGAATCAGAAATCGAATGATACATAAGTATTGGAATTCTAACTAAACTTTTATCTATGTTAATATAGTTTTCCTTTTCTTTTTCTGCTAATTTATTCTTTTCATCAACTAATTCTTCTTCCTTCTTATCATCACTCGTTTCCTTTGTTAAATCTTCATTGCTATGCACATCTTTAGTTTTTATATTATATTTATTCTCATAAATATATTTCCCGATAAAAGCTATTAATATAATTACTATTAGTACCGAAAAAATTTTAATAAAATTCCTCATTTAAATTACCCCTTTTTTATAATATAAGAAAAATATACCTTTACATATTTTGTTTGTCAATCCATTTTAATCCATAGATTCTTTGTAATTTCTTTATTTTTTCTTAAATCATTGTTTATAATATTTTATTTTTGTATAATTAATCTAAAATATTATTTAAGGAGTGTTTTTTTTGTTTGGATACGTAACTCCTCTAAAAGCAGAGCTAAAAGTAAAGGACTTTACAAGATTTAGAAGCTATTATTGTGGCTTATGCCTCCATCTAAAAAGTAGTGCGGGCAATATACCTAGAATGGTCTTAAACTATGATATGACATTTCTTGCTGTACTTTTAGATTCATTATCATTAAAGGAGCCTGATTTTAAACTTAAGCGTTGTATTGTTCATCCCCTGGAGAAAAAACCTGTTGTCATGAACAATGATGCTCTTCAATATTCAGCTGCAATGAATTTGACACTATATTATCATAAAATTAAAGATGATATAGAAGATGATAATAATATAAAAAGTATGGTGCTAGAAAAAATTTTATATCCTTATCAAAAGAAAATTAATAAATCTATAGATGACATAAACTCTATTATTAAAAGTAATCTTAAAAACTTAAGAGACCTTGAAAATAATAAAAACTTTTCTTCTATAGATGAAATATGTCATCCATTTAGTGATATAGTTGGAAATATTCTCAAGGCTTATCCTAATGAATTAATTAATGATGGTGATGAATTGAGGAATTATTTATATAGCCTAGGCTATACACTAGGTAAATGGATATATTTAATTGATGCCTTTGATGATTTAAAAAATGATATGAAAAATAAAAAATTTAATCCAATAAATTTTTTATATAATAATTCTAATGCATCATTTGAAGAACTAGTATCTTTGGTTAAAGATAGAATAGAATTTAATATACTTAACTGTAGTTATAATTGTAAAGATATCTTAGAAAAGCTACCTTTAAAAAGAAATGAAGATATATTGAAAAACATTTTAGAACTTGGAATGATGGATAAATACTTAGGAGTTTTAAATAATACTAGAGAAAATAAAAGGAGTGACAAATTATGAACCCATATGAAGTTCTTGGATTAAAACCTGGTGCAAGCCAAGAGGAAATAAAAAAAGCATATAGAAACTTAATTAAACAATATCATCCTGATCAATACGGTGATAATCCATTAAAGGATTTAGCAGAAGAGAAAATGAGAGAAATTAATACTGCTTATGATATGTTAACTAAGAATGCTACTGGCTCTTATGATAATTCTTATAGCAGTTCAAATAATAATTCAAATGATGCATATGCATTATCAGAAATTAGAAGATTAATTCAATCAAGAAACTTTGCTGAAGCAGAAAGAAGATTGAACTCTATTCAAAATAGAAATGCTGAATGGAACTTTTTATATGGAGTAATATTAACTAACAAAGGTTGGTTTGATGCTGGTTTAAATCATATTCAAACTGCAGTTGATATGGATCCTAATAATTTTGAGTATAGGCAAACATTAAATTCTTTGCATCAAAGAACTTCAGCATATAGCGGTAACTACTATAGAACAACTGGAAATTCTTCAGCAAATGCATGCGATTGTTGTATTAACCTTTGGTGCTTAGACTCAATCTGTGAGTGTATGGGTGGAGACCTTATTGGATGCTGCTAATAAATATTAGGTGGTGGTTGAACTTTGAAAGCTAAAGAGATTACTTTAAGTGCAGTATTAACTGCTTTAACAATTGTTATTTTATACTTAAATCTATTATTACCTATAAGTACTATAAGCATTCTTACTTTGGCCTCTCTTTTAATTCCAATAGCTTTAATTAGAGGCTCCATGAAAAGTGCTATTTTTGTATACCTAGCATCATCTATTATAGGTTTTTTCATACTTCCTATAAATATTATAATTTTATATATATTATTTTTTGGTATTTATGGAATAGTAAAGTTCTATATAGAAATGATAAACAAGCTACCATTAGAAATATTTATAAAGCTAGTTTTCTTTAACATAATATTATTTCTATCATTTTTTGTGTTTAAAGCCTTTATCCCAATTAAAATAACTAAACTTCCTATTTGGTTATTTTTAATAATAGCTGAAATTGTTTTTTTAGTTTTTGATTATGCATTAACATTGCTAATATCTTTTTACTTACAAAGAATTCATACAAAAATATAAATAAATGGATAAATATCATATTTATTGCAACTTCATAAACACCAAGTTACCTCATATGATATTTATCCATCTCTATACTATAGGGTCTTTTTTAATCTATTATTGAAAATAACACTTCTAATGCAACTTCAATTATTTCACCTATAAACTCTAAAAAACCTTTTCCAAAATTAAATTTTTTCTTTTCTAATTTAATTTCGCTCTTTTTGTACTTCACTCTATCATTGGGATCAGAGTTATAATAATAAGCATCTTCATAACTTTTTATTTCATTAAAAATAATTTTGTTTTCCTCACTACTCAAAATTCTCTCCCCTAACCATTAATTTTATAATTATAATACTTTTTTACTTAGATTTTTATTAAAAGTCTTTTTATAAAAAATAAAAAACACAGTTATAGTCGTTAAAGCAGCTATAATATCAGAAATAGGCTCTGCTGCTAAGACTGCTGCTAATTTATTACTTTCACTAACAATACTAGGTAATATAAATATTAAAGGAACTAATAACACTATCTTTCTTAATAAAGCCATAACAAGTGATATCTTTGCTTGCCCTAAGGCTAAGAAAGTTTGCTGACATGCTATTTGAGCTCCAAAAATTATTATTCCTCCAAAGAATATTCTAATACTCCAAGAAGTTATTTCAACAAGTTCAGGTTTATTATTAAATATAGCTACAAAGAATTTTGGAAATATCATTAATGAACTCCATATAAAAACTGTATAAGCTAAGCTGCTAGATAATAATAACTTAAATGTTTTTTTAACCCTATCTATCTTTTTAGCTCCAAAGTTATAACTAATTATAGGTTGTGCTCCTTGTGACAATCCTAAAAGAGGTAATGTTACAATTTGCATTATACTACTCATAATAGTCATTGCTCCTACAGCTAAATCTCCTCCATAAATTTGAAGCTTATTATTAAGGCTTATTAATACTAAGCTTTCTGTAGCTTGCATAATAAAAGGAGATACTCCTAAAGCAGTTATAGGTAATATAACCTTAAGTTTTGGCATTAAATACTCTTTTCGTATCTTCAATATACTTTTATTACCAAAAAGGAAAAACAACACCCAAGCTGCTGATACAAACTGAGATATTATAGTTGCAAGAGCAGCACCCTTTACGCCTAGATTAAAAGTAAATATTAGAATTGGATCTAAAACTATATTTATTATAGCTCCAATAACAACAGTTATCATTCCTATTTTAGCAAAGCCTTGAGTATTAATAAATGGATTCATACCAAGTGCAATTTGAACAAATACTGTTCCTAATAAATAAATAGTTAAATAATCCATTGCATATTTAATAGTTGAATCACTAGCTCCAAAAGCCCACAATAACTTTTCTTTAAAAATAAGAAATGTAACTGTACAAACTATTCCTATAATAACTAATGTAGAAAAACTATTACTTATGATTTTTTCGGCACCTTTGTTATCTTTTTCTCCCATTTTTATTGCTGCAAGAGGTGCACCACCCATTCCAATAAGAGCTGAAAAAGCAGAAATAATCATTATTATTGGAAAAGCAACACCTACTCCTGCCATTGCAATTTCTCCATTATCCATTCTTCCAATAAATATTCTATCAACTATGTTATATAAGACATTAACAAGTTGAGCAATAATTGCTGGAAAAGCTAAACTTACTAATAATCTACCTATGGAACCTTCTCCAAGATTCTTCTTAACTTTAGTCATATATTAATATCTCCTTTTGTAATGTATTTTTAACTTTAATATACGCTTATTAATTTATGCTTATATCAGAAAATAATACTACTATCAAAAGAAGTATCTTTAAATAATTTTCTAGAAAAATTCAAATATTATTTACACTATTTCTTTTCCAAATGGCATTAAAGATAATTTAGCTAATTTTAATGATTGTACAGCAAAAGGAATCCCAACAATTGTTATACATAAGAACAATGCACTTAATAAATTTGCTATACAAAGTTCTAAGCCTCCAAAAATTATCCAAAGTATATTTAAAACTAAACTCATACTGCTATCATTTGTAGTCACTATCTTTTTCCCAAATGGCGCTAATTGTAATCTTGCCATTTTAAAGCATTGGCTACCTATTGGTATTCCAATTATAGTAATGGACCACAAACAACCTATAAAGAACCATCCTAAAGCATTAAAGAATCCACCAAAAATAAACCAAATAATGTTTCCTAAACAAGACAAAAAAATCTCTCCCTTATATATTATTATTTAATTATAAACTTCTTAATTGAACTAAAGCACAGTTTTCTATTACATTTATATTATTTTCTCTGCAGTAAGTTAATATTTCTTCACTTTCAGCACCTGGCTGTACTAAAACATTCTTAATTCCTAATGATTTAGCTTCTTTTATATATTCTATTCCTAATTTAGAATTAATACATAAATCTATTGCATCAATCTTATGTGGAACTTCTTTAATACTCTTAAATACTCCTTCTCCCCCCTTAGGATGAACCCCACTTACTGTGTACCCCTTTTCTTTGAATTTATTTAAAATCTTATATGCATATTTTGACTCATTAGTTACATCACCTATAACAGCCCAATTTTTTTCTTTAATTAATACTTTTATATCCATAATAAACCTCCTCAATTATTCTTTAGTTATAATATATACAAATATACTGTTTTCCTCAACAAAAAATCATATAAATATATTTTATTTAACTTTTTTCTAAATGTTGACTTATAATATAATAAAATATATAATTGTGTATATTAAAATTTTATATATGTTGCTATGATTAGGAGTAGTATTATAAAATCTGTACTTAAGAGAGCTGTTGGGTGCTGAAAAACAGTGTATAGACTATAAGAACTTGCCTATGAGCTTACTTGTTTAAAGCAAGTACGGGTTATACCCGTTATATTTTTGAGTGAGAAAATTTATATTTTCTAATAAGAGTGGTACCGCGAATATATCCTTCGTCTCTTAATTGAGATGAGGGATTTTTTTATTCTTTTACAATCGTTATTTTAGAGGAGGATTAATAATGGCTAAATACGGAACTTCCATTGATAAGAAATGGCAAGATAAATGGGAAGAAACTAACCTTTATAAGTTTGACCCAAATAAGGATGGAGAAAAATTATATGTTTTAGAAATGTTCTCTTATCCATCAGGAAGCCAGTTGCATGCAGGACATTGGTTTAACTATGGACCTGTTGATTCATGGGCTAGAATGAAGAAAATGCAAGGATATAATGTATTCCAACCAATGGGCTTTGATGCATTCGGACTTCCTGCTGAAAATTATGCAATAAAAACTGGAATTCATCCAAAGGATTCAACTGATAAGAACATTGAAACTATGGAAAAACAATTAAAAGCAATGGGTGCTATGTTTAACTGGGAAAATGAGGTTATAACTTGTCATCCTGATTATTATAAATGGACTCAATGGGTATTCTTAAAATTATATGAAAAAGGATTAGCATATAGAAAGAAAGCTCCTGTAAACTGGTGTCCATCTTGTAATACAGTTTTAGCTAATGAGCAAGTTGTAGAAGGTCTTTGCGAAAGATGTTCAACTGAAGTAACTAAAAAGGACTTAACTCAATGGTTCTTAAAAATTACTGATTATGCTGATGAGCTATTAGAAAAACTTGATACTTTAGATTGGCCTGAAAAAACAGTAGCAATGCAAAAACATTGGATAGGAAAATCTACTGGTGCTGAAGTTACATTTAAAGTTAAAGATTCAGATATTAAATTTGATGTATTTACAACAAGAGTTGATACTTTAAATGGAGTAACTTATGTAGTTTTAGCTCCTGAAAATCCATTAGTTGACAAATTAACTACTGATGAATATAAAGAATCTGTTGAAAATTATAAAGAAGAAGCTAAAAAACAATCTGATATAGAAAGACAATCTTTATCTAGAGAAAAAACTGGAGTGTTTACAGGCTCTTATGCAATAAATCCTATTAATAATAAAGAAGTACCTATTTGGGTTGGAGATTATGTATTAGCAACTTATGGTACTGGAGCTGTTATGGCTGTTCCAGCGCATGATGAAAGAGATTTTGCTTTTGCAACTAAATTTAATTTACCAATAGAAAGAGTGATAACTAGTAAGAATGGTGAAAATGATGAGCTTCCATATTGCGAATATGGTAAATTAGTTAATTCAGGAGAATTTGATGGACTTACTACTGAAGAAGCTAAAGAAAAAATAGTTGAAAAGTTAGCTTCTATGAATCTTGGTTCAGCAAAAGTAAATTATAGATTAAGAGATTGGTTAGTATCTAGACAAAGATATTGGGGTGCTCCAATTCCTATGATTCATTGTGAGCATTGTGGAACTGTTCCTGTACCAGAAGATCAATTACCAGTAGAACTTCCATATGAGGTTGAGTTTGCTCCAGATGGAAAATCACCTCTTGCAAAATGTGATTCTTTTGTAAATACAACTTGTCCAAAGTGTGGAAAACCTGCTAAAAGAGAAGTGGATACTTTAGATACTTTCGTTTGCTCATCTTGGTATCAATTAAGATATCCAGATAGTAATAATACAGAAAAGGCATTTGATAAAGACATAGTAAATAAAATGCTTCCTGTAGATAAATACGTTGGTGGACCAGAACATGCTTGTATGCATTTATTATATGCTAGATTTATTACTAAAGCTTTAAGAGATATGGGATACCTAGACTTCGATGAACCATTTAAATCTTTAACTCACCAAGGTTTAATACTTGGACCAGATGGATTAAAGATGAGTAAATCAAAAGGAAACACTATTTCTCCAAATGATTATATTTCAGAATACGGTTCTGACGTGTTTAGAATGTATCTAATGTTTGGTTTTGCTTACGTTGAAGGTGGAGCTTGGAGTGATGATGGACTTAAGTCTGTTGCTAGATTTGTAGATAGAATTGAAAGATACCTTGAAGCTGCTAGAGAAGCAATAGAAAAAGGTGATAATAACAAAACTTCTGTAGATAAAACTGAAAAGGAACTAAACTTCTGGTTACACAATGCAATTAAAGGAGTAACTGAAGATGCTGATAAAATGCAATTTAATACAGCAATAGCTAGAATGATGGAATTTGTAAATGCTTTATCTAAGTATTTACAAGAAGATATTAAGAACTTAGATTTCTTAAAGAAAACTTGTATTGATTTCTTAAAGATTTTAGCACCATTTGCTCCTCACTTTGCTGAAGAACAATGGAGTTTATTCGGATTAGGTTATTCAATCTTCAATCAAGAATGGCCAAAGTTTGATGCTAAAGCTTTAGTTAAAGATGAAGTTGAAATTGCAATTCAAGTTAATGGAAAAATAAAGGCTAAGATAAATGTTCCTACTGATCTAGATGAAGAAGGAATTAAAGCTGCTTCATTAGCTAATGAAAATGTAATAGCTGCAACTGAAGGTAAGAATATAGTTAAGGTTATAGTTATTAAAGGAAGATTAGTAAATATAGTAGTTAAATAATAAAAGGAGCTACACTTCAATTTTGAGTGTAGCTCCTTTTATTATTTTAAAACAGTTACTTTTTTATTTATCATTTTTTGTTTTTTTCATGGTAAAGTATATTAGTACTATAGCAATTAATGTTATAAGCAATCTTGCATAGTTTTGCTTAATATTAATTAAATCATAACTGACCAAAGCTTCTAAGGCTATAGAAGGAATTTTTCCAAAGAAAGTTGCTATAATAAAAATCCAGCCACTAACATTACTTATGGAAGCAGCTAATGTTACGATTCCTGATGGAATAAAGGGAATTAGCCTTCCTTCAAAAATCAAAAATCCAGCCCTTTTCCCTTTACTTTCTACTATTGAATTCAGCAGTCTATGCTTACTACTTATTTGTTCTATTCCATTCTTCAATCCTAGTCTATAAACTATAAATGTTATATACCCACCTATTACTTCACCTAATAATGAAATTATAAAACCTAAAATAGGTCCAAAAAAAATTATATTGGCTCCAGTAATAAATATAGATGGAACAATACCTAATAAAGCTATAATAATACTTATAAGTATTGATATAGGTATTGAATACATACTATATTCTTCAAATAAATTAACTATATTATTCAAATCAAACATATCTATAAATTAATATTTTTCTCCTTACTTAGTAATCTAATACTTCTTTAAAATCAGCTAAAACTTTGCTTACTACTTTTTCATCAAGTTGCTTATAATATTGTAATAAATTAGCTTCTTGTAATGATACAAATATTTTCTTACTAATTTCCATCCATAATTCAGGTATATAAACCCATACGATTTCTTCATATCTACAACTTAGAAGAAAATGTTCTACACCCCAAAATAAATATTCTCCTATTTTATGTATTTCATTAAACTTAATATAATCATCTACTACCCTAGTATCTAGCTTATATTCATAAATATCTACATAAAAGTAATCAAATTTTTGACTTTTAGCTTTAAAAGCATTTTCATTTATTATTTTTATCTTTTTATTACTTTCAAAATTTGAATAGTATAAATCTATTACATCTTTTTCCATCTCATAGACTATGATTTCATCTACACTTGATTTTTTTGCTAATTCTTGAACTACATATCCAAGTCCTAGTCCAACTACTCCTACTTTCCCTTTAGCATATTTTATGAACATATATGAACTTTCTATTTCAATAGGTGATATTCTCATCCAAATATTATCTGGTCCATGTAACTCTAGCACATTTGAATTAATTTTACCTTTTTTCCTATACATATATCCATCTATGTAATCACTATTATTATTTTTATTTTTTATTTCAAACTTTCCAATCTTACCTTCTGATATGGAAGCATTATATTCTTTAATTTTTTCATGTATGTATTTATTATCATATGGTTTCAAAATAAAAACATCCCCTTTAAATAATGTCAATCACTATAAATATAATTATATTTCCGATGTAATAAAATGACAATAACTATTTATTAAATTTTAATATAATTATAATTATGCCATAATACATTGGCAATATTTATTTATAAATTTTTACTATGTTTTGAATAAAAAAACTCTTGCTATTTAAACTTACTATGATATACTAGTGATATAAATTATCATTTAGAAATAGAAGGTGAAAATATGGATAAAATTTTAATAAGTGAAGAAGCATACAAAGAATTTAAAGAATTCTTAGACGAAAATGAAGTGGATAATTATAGCATTAGAATTAATTTAGCTGGATTTGGTTGCAGTGGTCCTGCTTTTAATATATCTGTTGATGAAGCTAAAGAGGGCGATGTTACTCAAAAAGTTAACGATATAGTTTTCGTTGTTGAAGAAAAATTAGTAGATGAATTCGGTGGCTTTAGATTACTTTCAACTGATGAAAATGAAGGAAGAGGATTATCTCTTAAACCTGTAATTGAAGTTGAAGGTGGATGTGGATCTTGTGGCGGTGGATGTCACTAATCCCAAAATATTTTATAACATAAAAAAAACTCAAGTTTTATCTTGAGTTTTTTTCATTTTAAACTATAAAAAAGAACTATTTACCACGCAATAATTTCTGCTCCATCTTCTGTAACTAAAACTGTATATTCCCATTGTGCTGAATATCCACCATCTTCTGTAAATACTGTCCAATCATCATCTTCATCTACAAAAACTTCATAATCTCCTTGATTAAGCATTGGCTCAATAGTAAATACCATGCCTGGAACTAAAACCATTCCTTCTCCTCTTTCACCAACATGGGCAACAAAAGGATCTTCATGGAACTTCACTCCAACTCCATGACCACCAAAAGCCCTAACTACTGAAAATCCATTTGCTTCTGCATGCTCTTGAATAACTGCTCCTATATCACCTAAAAAACCCCATGGCTTTACTGCTTCAAATCCTTTATCTAAACATTCTTTAGCAACTCTAACTAATTTCTCATCTTCTTCAGAGACATTTCCTATCATAAACATTCTTGAAGCATCTGAATAATATCCATTATATATAGTTGATACATCTACGTTAACTATATCACCATCCATTAATACTGTATCTTCACTTGGTATACCATGACATACTACATCATTAATTGACACGCATACACTCTTCGGGAAGCCTCCATAATTTAATGGAGCAGGTATTGCTCCCTTGTTAACAGTAAAATCATAAACTAATTTATCAATTTCTTCTGTATTCATACCTAATTTTATTTTTTCTTGAACTAAATCTAATACAGCATTATTAATTTTAGCACTTTCTTTTATTCCTTCAATTT
Source organism: Clostridium sp. SGI.024 (assembly GCF_050315195.1). NCBI lineage: Bacteria > Bacillati > Bacillota > Clostridia > Eubacteriales > Clostridiaceae > Clostridium > Clostridium sp. SGI.024. Next base: position 60,436 of record NZ_JBNPON010000009.1, read on the forward strand.
GTTCTTGATTTTTTATCATATCCCTAGTTGGAACTTCATATCCCTTATTCTTTAAAGCCTCTAGCTTTTCATCAAATTCTAAATGGCACTTTTTATATTTTTTGCCACTATTACACCAACATTGATCATTTCTATTTAAATTCATAACTTACCTCCTTAATACTATATGCTTATTAAGATTTTATCAAATAGTATTATTTTCATCTTTATATTTAATATATCACAAATAAACTAAAAAAGGAGATGAATAACCATAAAAACAGTTTCCATCTCCCAATATTATTCTTTAAATGTGAATTCGTAATTTGAATATGAGTCAATAATAGAATTCATACCCTTTAATACATCTATCCAATAAGAATTTTTAATATAAATAATTTCTCTTTTATCAATATCAGTATTCTTCAACTTATTTTCATTAAATTCTTTAAAAAAGTTATTAATTTCATTAGTCATATTATTCATTGCAGTAAAGTTATCTAAAACTTCACCTTCTAATATAACCTTTTCTTTATTAGTTTTCATTTCATAATTTAATTGTTCAAATAACAAACTTTCCACTCTTGAATACACTTCTGTAGGTACTTCATTTGAAATTTTTGATTTTCTATTTATTGATATTATATCTTCTTTCCCATACTCTTTATAATTTACCCATAAGTTTGTAAACTCCTTTGATATAGAACTATAATTCTTATACAAAGATAATAATTCTTCGTTGCTAACACTTTTAGCCTTTATACATTGATCTAAAGTAGCTAATGAACTTTCATTTCTATTTCTAATTTCTTCAATACTTTTATAAGTTTCTTTACCTATCAATATCTTATACCTAGAGTTCATTATTGAAGTGTAAACGTTTATTAGTAAACTAACAAATAAAACAAAAATCATTATTAATACGCTAGTATTCCTGCTTATTTTAAAAGATTTCATAAGACACCCCCACATGGATTGTATTATATCATAAATTCTTTTCTTTTTCCAGTATACATATTATAGTTAATAAAAGCCCTAAATTATAAATATACTTTAACTAATTAAAGTGTATCTATTTAATTCTACATCCAACATGAGCTTTTCTCAAGTTATTTAAAATCAATAAATACACTTTTAATTTTATAGTCATTAAAATATTATTAGAAGTACCTTCCATGCTCCTGTTGATACTCTTTTATCATATCCAAACCAGTAGTTCCACCTTCACCTTTTTCAACTTTTACATCAATTCTCTTTATTTCTCCGTAAGGTTCTTCTAATGAGAATTCCTCTTCTCCAGTTATTACCCAAATAGTGTTATTTTTAAAAGGCTTAACTTCTAATTCTTTTTCTCCAACTCCATCTGTAAAATAAATTAATACAGAATTTCTTAATTTATTCTCTCTTATATATCTAAATACTGGTGAAAACTTTGTAGACCCATTTTTAGCTGATCTCTTTTTAATATCATTTTTTGATTTTATCTCGTATATACGTCTTATTTCATTATCACATTCTATTACTGTTATTTTCTTCGTTCTAGTTCTAGTAATTTCTAAGACTTCAATTAATATCTTATTAAACTCTTCTTCGCTCATAGAAGCACTTATATCTAATGCAACTATAACTTCAGGAACATTATTAGGAAGGCTTCCTCTTAAATCTAACCTTTCTGGTTGCCTTCTATTTCTTCTCATTATAGTTTTCTTTTCTCCAGCTCTTAAAGAAGGTATTACCTTTTTAAGTGCATCTTGCCATGATATTTCTGCTTTTTCCGTATAAGAGTTGATAATACCTACTATATCCTTTGGAGCTTTTCCATTATATGAGCCAATTGCAGTTTTCTTTGTTAAGTCCCTTATTGAATCTTGATTAAGTGTACTTTCTTCCCATACATCATGAGCTTTAGAAATATCAATCATCTCACCTATATCATTGCTTTTTTCATCCTTTATAGTATCAGACAGCTTAGTTTTAATTGCTTTTTCAATTTCTTCAGCATATATTTCAATAGGCTTATCTTCAGTTAAATTTGATCCATATTCTTTATTTACCCTATCAATCTTATAACTATAGGTAGGTAAATTTTTAATAAATTGATTAATAGATATATCTATAGCTAAATTAACCGCAAGGTTTGTATATTTTTGTTTAAGAACTCTTTCTCTCTCATGATGTCCATACATAATGTGATAAATCTCATGTTTAAATAATGCTTGCATTTCTCTTTTATCACAAGATAAAAACAATAATGGATTAAAATACATTTTAAATCCTTGAATTTTAGGTATTGTAGCTAAAGGCCAAGTAATATTAAATCTAATACTTCTTTCTATTCTAACTAAAAATTGTCCAAAGAATCCATCTTCACCTTCAAGCATATCAATGATTACATTCTCAACTAGTGAAAAAAATTCTCTTTCAAATCCACTATAGGATTTTCCATTTTCCTTTATATCTAAGGCTTGTTTTAATAAACTATCTCTTCTTTCTTCAAAATTCATAAGACTTCATCCTATTCATAAATGCTAAAGAAGGAATCTAAAAACATATCTTCATATAATAAATCAGTGTATGTTTCTTCTTTTACATCACCTTTTATCTCTTTCATAATACCAAGTCTTAAATCCTTTGGATAGGAAGTCAATAAATCTGCAAATAACTTTCTATTTACCTCACTATTATTTTCATTTAGATATCTTATAGAATTTTTAGCTAGTATATATAATCTTGAATGGCTTTCTCCTCTTATTTCTTCTTTTATTTCTACAGGTAAAATTAGATAAGAAAATAAGTCTTCAGGCTTAATTAATGGATTTTTTATATTCTTAATATAATTGATAAAATCAGTTGCAATACTTACTCCAACATTTCCTTTAACTACATTATAAAAAGTATCTATTGAGTAGCTTTCAGTATTATTTAAATAAACCTTATATGCTTTAGCAACTCTTTCCCAACTCCTTGGTGTAGCTTTAATTGATTCATTTGAATTCGTAACATTTAAATATTCAGGAAAATTTGATAAAAACTCTATAATGTGATCATGTACATTTACTTCACCACTCATAGCCCATTTTAACCATTCCTTTATATCTGAACTTAATTCTATCCAAACAAATCTATCTTCCTGTGCATTATCCATATCAACAACTTGATAGTCACTATCTTCAAATCCATCATATTTATTTGAAGGATTCATTGCTGCTATTATTTTTACATTATCATTTAACTTATACCCATTAATCTCTCTATTTAATATTAAGTTCATAAGTTCTTGTTGAACTGCATGTTCACATCTATTAAGCTCATCTATAAATAACATTACTCCATCATAATTACTATCTGCTATAGCTTTGTCAATTTCTATTAGCTTATAATGAGTTGCATATCTTGTCCTACCGTTATCTACTATAGGAAGCCCTCCTATTTCCCCTTCCTTTAATAGATTAGCATCTATGTTTACTAAATAATAATTTTTATAATTACATATTCTCTTTACTAAAGAAGTTTTTCCTATTCCTGCCTCACCAATAATTAATGGAACACTTCCTGATTCTATTACTAATTCTACGGTATTTATAGCTTCTGAAAATTTCATATTCTCACCTCTTTTTATCTTGAAAGTTTATAATCAACTAAAAACACTTTAGCTTTCTTACTTCCATATGCTTTTATAAAATTGATTTTATTCATTTCTAGTATTTCTAATTCTAAAAAGTCCTTTATATACTTTTCGTCAATGGATTCTTCTTTTACTTTGTCTATAACAACATTAACGACAAAATCTACATCTATTGAATCATACACATATTTAACAATCTTTATATTATCTCCAATTAATATCTTTAATTCATCAAGATTAAAATTAATATAATTAATTGCTTCTTCATTTCCTTTAACGGCTTCTCTTCTAGCTTCTAAAGTAGGACTGTTTATAAATTTTATTGCAGCCCAGTACTTTTTAATTGCAGCTAATTGAACTTCTTCTGATGGTTCTTTTATATATTTAATTGAATCATAATCCTTAGACACTGCTTTTAATTGCATTTCTTCAGTGGGATTTTCTATAAATTGAATAGCCCATCCCTTAGCATTCAATGCTTCTAACTTAACCTTATTTGTAGGATTTTTAATATACTTTAATGAATTCCAAAGTAGCCTAACTGCTAAAATAGAATTTTCTTCACCTAAATCTTCAATGTATTCCACAGCTAATGGATTATTTTTTATTGCTACTTCCTTCACATAATTACTAGGATTATTAATGTACTTTATAGCTAATCCATTTCTCTTAACTGCTTCTAATACTAATTCTTCACTTGGATTATTCATATATCTTATATGAAGTGGATTATCATATATCTTTTTTAATTCGTTATTTTCCATGTTTCTTCCCTTCTTAGTTATAAATTTACTTTATATTTTTCAATTAATAGTCAATTTTTATTCCATTTCATTATACATCATACAAGCAACAATTACTATCATTACTATTTAATAATTATTATCTATTGCTATTCATAAAAACAATTACATCTCTTTAAAAATCAAAAAAGGTAAAGGTATCTTTAAATCCCTCTACCTTAGGGCACTATGTCCCATGTAAAATGTAAAATTAGAGAAAAAACTCCTTACGGAGTTTCTAAAATATATTTATTTTATTGCATATATCAATAATCTATTTTTAACATTTATCAAAGTTAAATTAATAAATAATTATTTTACAATTATTTATGCTCATGATTTCTAATATGATTTTCACAATAACACTTTTTACCTGAGCATTTAGAACAATATCTAAAATCCATTTTAGGATCTTCTTTTTCTGTAATTCCACAAACTACACATTTATGAATAACTTCTTTTTCTTTTATCTGTGCTCTAAATTTTTGTTGCCTTCTATAATTAACAGCACTAGTAGTAGTTCCTGTTAATATTTCTTTTCCAAAGAATAAGAAAAAGTTAATTAATGGAACTAGAGTTAGTATCTTTCCTCCTACTGACCCTGCTAACAAAAAGTTATATACTATAATAACCCAGTTTAATATAGCTATATATTTAACCTTAATTGGTATTATAAAAAATAACAATACTTGAAAGTTTGGATATACTTTAGCAAAAGCTAAAAACAAGGAAAGATTAATCAATGTTCCAGTAGCACTAGCTCCAGTTATCATTGAAACAATAATAGTTGCAAGCATACCAATAAAGTAATAAAAGTTAAATTTAAACTCTCCCCACTCATGTTCTAATCCAGTTCCTGCTAAATAATAAAAATACATTGAAAATATAAAAGAAATTATAGAGTAACTTGATGGAACAAATATAAATGTTACAAGCCTCCAAACTTCTCCATTAAACACCGCATTTCTATTTAAAATTAATATATTAGCTATATCTTTTCCCATATAACTAAGTGCAAAAACTAAAATTTGGCCACAAATAATAATTAGCATTAAATTTCTTATATAAAAATTCCCTATCTTTCTTTCTATCTTATTTAACCAATCCATACAAATAGTTATCTCCTTTATAATTTATTTCTAACTATAAATAATAAATCTTCTATAGTAAAATCAGTATTTTTCATAGATAAAGTCACCATATTATTTATTAAAAAAGAAGTTAATTTTCTTGTTTCAATATTCATTGTTATGTCTTTATTTTCTTTGTGTAATTCAATTATTTCATTAACAATTAAATACAATTCATCTAATACATTATACCTAGGACATGAATGTGACTCTTTATCTTTCTTAGTTTTTTCTTCCTTTGAAAGTTCAAAAAAAACTTCCTTATAATATGTTAAAAACTTCTCTAATCCTAGATATATTAATTTTATTTTTTCTTCAAATGATATATTTTTTTCATTAACAGTTTTTAAATCTTTAATTATTTGCATCCAAGTATCATTAAAGATTTCTCTAACTAACGACATCTTATTTTCAAAATAATTATATACTGTCCCTAGTCCAATATCACATCTATTAGCAAGTTCTCTCATGCTAAAATTTTTATAACCTTTATCTTCTAGTAATTTATATCCTTCTTTTAGCATTGTTTCCCTTGGATTTTGTAAAATTTTAGGCATGGTTCTTCCCCCTTTATTATAGTTTATATCAATATTTATATATTATCAACTAATGATATATTACTTATTTTTTCCAATTATTTACAATTATTTGTATTGTTAGTATAATTATATTATGTAAAATATTATGAAGTAAGAGGAAAAATATATGGAAAAACCCCAATTTAATCTTGCATACAAAAGAAAACTTCTCTATAAACGTAAAAGAAGAAGACAATTGGTATTTAGATTTAGCTTTTTATTAATTGCTATTATATTATTTTCCATTTTTCTATTATTTAATAAAAAGTCTACAATTAACAAAAATATTACATCATCAAATAATAATAAAAGCACTGAAATAACAGTTTGTATAGACCCTGGACATGGAGATTGGGATACTGGTGCAAAAGGTTTATCTGGCTCTTTAGAAAAAGATATAGTTTTAAATATTTCACTAAAACTAGGAAAATTGTTAGAAGAAAATGGAGTGAAAGTAGTTTATACAAGAACAAATGATTCACTAACTTGGCTTAATACTGCTAATGATAGCTTAAAGGAAAGAATTAAAATAACTGAAGTTTTAAAAGCTGATTTATTTGTATCTATTCATTGTAATAGTGACTATAAAAATCAAGAATCAAAAGGTGTTGAAACCTGGTATAAATCAGGAAATGAAGATAGTAAAAACTTAGCTTTAACTATACAAAATTCATTGATTAATGCAAATTATACAGCAGATAGAAATGTAAAAACCTATAAAAATAAAGAAGATGCTCTAGCAGTTCTAGAACTAAATTCAAGTATTCCAGTATTATTAGAATTAGGATTCTTAAGCAATGCTTCTGATGAAAGATATTTAAAGTCTGAAAAAGGACAAGAAGCAATTGCAAATGCCATAAAAAATTCTATATTAAGTTATATCTCTGAAAATAAAAATATATTAAAAAAATAAAGCTGTAGCACAATGTAAAATTAATTACTAAATTTATTTTACATTGTGAACTGCAACTATACTAGTGTTAATTTATTAACTTCTTCAATTACATTTGCTCTTTTATCTATGTTTACTAAGGCTACAATATAATCTCCATTTTCTATTTTTACATATCCTCTTGGAATTATTTCTTTCTCACCTCTTTTTATAGATACTAATAAACAATCCTTTGGCCAATTCACCTCACTAATTTGTTTACCTTCAACTATACTTCCCATTTCTACAACGAATTCTAGTATAGTTTTCTTATTTTCATTTTCTTCCTTATGAACTCCTACTTTTTTAAGCAGTCTTTCCAAAAGCACTTCATAAATTGCTTCATTCTTTAAAAACTCTGAAGTTACATATGCAACTACAACAACAACAGATAATGATAAGAAATGACTAAAGGAGCCTGTCATCTCCATAATTAAAACTATTCCTGTTATAGGTGCTTTAACTACAGCTGCAAAGTATCCAGCCATACCTAAAGCTATAAAATTAATTATAAAAATACTGCTAACGCCAAAAACTTCATTAGAAAAAACACCAACAATATTTCCAAGAATAGCTCCAAGTAATAACATAGGTAAAAATATGCCACCTGGCGTTCCTGAGCCAAAGCATATTAATAGTAATAAGAACTTAAATATATATAATAGTATTAAAAATACTATAGAGTTATCACTTGTAGTTAATTTTAAAATAACTTCATGTCCCCCGCCTAATAACACTGGCACCAATAATCCAATAAATGCTGTAACTATAAATGGAATCATTACTTTAAATTCTTGAGGAATATTTTTTAATCTTGAATAAATATCTTGAAATAAATATATTCCTTTTGAAAAAACAACACCCATAATACCAGTTAAAATTCCTAAAATTATTAATATCCAATAATATTTTAAGGGTATTGCATTTATTTGATTAAAATTTAAAGATGGCTCCATTCCCAAGAAATTCTTTGATATAAAATCAGCACTTATAGCTGCTGCCATTGCAGGAAGTAAAACTAAAGGTGAAAAATTTCTATGTATTTCTTCTAATGCAAATATAATACCTGATAAGGGTGAATTAAAAGCAGCTGAAAGTCCTGCGGATGCACCGGCTGTAATTAAAAATTCTTTCTTTACAGGAAATTTCTTATAGGTTTTTTCTGCAACTCCTTCACCTACTGAAGCACCTATTTGTACTGAAGGGCCCTCTCTCCCCAATGTAAGTCCTGTAGATAAGGCAATAACCCCTCCAAAGAACTTATATATTAATATTTTAAACCAATTCATTTTAAGTTTATTTACAACTCTTCCTTTAACTTGTGGAATTCCGCTGCCAGAAATCATACTTTCTTTTTTAACCATTAATCCTACTATATATCCTAATAAACATATAATGGATATTACTAATATACTGTTTAGTAGATTTCTATTACCCCACTTATACAAATTGTTAAATATGTAACTAAATTTCGTTATAGCTAATCTATTTAATACTATTACAATACCAGTAATTATCCCTATCACTAAGCCTAGTACTATTAGTCTAAATTTCATATACCTTCGTTGCAATAATATTTCTTTTATATTTTCTTCTTCCAATTTTACATCACCTAGTCTTCAAAAATATTTTTTACCTCATCTAATATTTTAAAATTAGTAAAATCAAAATGCAAAGGTGTTAAAGTTACGTAGCCTTGTGTTAAGAAATATAAGTCTGAATCTTCTTCTAATATTTCATTTCTTGTTCCCTTTGTTGTATAAATCATATCTTCATTTTCTTCTACTAAAGCATAATCTGTTTTGTAAGTAGATTTACCAAGCTTGCAAACTTTAATTCCTTTTATATCTTCTTCAGCTATATTAGGAACATTAACATTTAAAACCACGTCTTGCTTTAAATAACTTTTTTCTGCTATATCTACTATCTTACTTATCCACTTTGCTGCCTTAGTATAATCTTCATCATATCTTTCCCAATTAACTTCCATGGAAATAGCAATTGATGGCACATTATATATAGCTCCTTCTATTGCTGCAGAAACAGTTCCTGAATATAGTATATCTGTACCACAATTTAATCCTCTATTTATTCCTGAAATAACTAAGTCTATATCCTTACTAAGTAATGAAAGACCTGCTTGTGTACAATCTGCTGGAGTTCCAACTAAACTATAGGACTTAAAGTCCTTATCTATCTTTTCTTCCTTTATTTTTATTGGATTATGAATTGAAATAGAATGACTAGATGCACTCTTCTGCTCTCTAGGTGCTACAACTATAATTTCATGTTTCTTTGAAATTTCTTTTGCTAAAGCTAATATTCCTCTTGCGTTAATTCCATCATCATTGGTAATTAAAACTTTCATATAAGTCCTCCTAAAATACTTTTGTTACTTACTTATAATAATACCACAAAAAATTAAATAATAAAAAATGAGACTGCCAAAGCAGTCTAAAGTTAAAAAGATTCAGAAATTAACTTGTAAGATTTTATTTTATCCTCTAGGTTTGTATTTAAGTTAATTATCATAAATTCATCTGTATTATATAATTTACTCATATTTATAATTTGTTCTTTCACCTTATCTGGTGTTCCGATTATCATTCTTTTTCTATTTCTTTTAACTATTTGCATTTCCCCTTCAGAATATTTATAAGCTAATGCCTTTTCTAATGAAGGCATGCCATAAGACTTTCCTGTTTCAACTAAAAGTAAAGTTAAGTCCATAATTGCCACTTGATTACTAATTTCCTCTTCTGTTTCACAACAAATAACAAAGCTACAAATTATAGTATTAGGAGATAAAGATACCACTGACTTTTTAAAATTATCTCTATACCAATTTACTGAGCTTACTCCCATACCTCCAGTAATAAATTGAGCATATGCATAAGATACGCCAATGTTAGCTGCAAGTCCTGCACTTCCCCCACTAGAACCAAGTATATGAATTTCAGGATAAGTATTAACTATTGGAGTTGCTTTAAGTCCACTAAATTCATGATTTTCTGGAACTATATCATAAATATATCTTACTAAATCTAACACTTTCTCCTCATAATTATCATTAAAAATACTTCTACCTTGCATTAGAGCTTTGCTTGCTAAAGGCATACCACCCGGAGCTCTACCTATTCCTAAATCTATTCTATTGGGATATAAGGCTTCTAATACTTTAAAATTCTCAGCCACCTTATAAGGACTATAATTAGGTAACATTACTCCCCCTGAACCAACTCTTATTTTATTTGTTTTTGCTGCAATGCTAGAAATAAGTATTTCTGGACTTGAGCCAGCTAAGCTTCTTGTATCATGATGTTCAGATACCCAAAATCTATAATATCCTAACTTTTCTAGCTCTTGAGCTAGAACAATTGTATTTCTTAATGCTTCACTAGAGTTTGATCCTTCTCCTATTGGAGATTGATCTAAGGCACTTAATTTAATATTCAAATAATTACCTCCTTTAAATTTCATTTTATATTCTTATTATAGACTATAACCTTTTGAGAAATATTTTCAAGTACTAAATATCTTTACTGTAAATAAAAAAGGATATAGATATTATATTCTTTGCGACCTCTCAGGTTCCAAGTCGCCAGAATATAATATCTATATCCTCATATACGGAAGGAAAGGAATTTATAAATGAAATACCTTCTCATATTCATTCGAAGGTATAAGTTAATCAAAGATTTAGGGTATCACTTAAAAATTATTCACAGGGTAATATTTTTATAAATTCCTAGAAAAAAAATATCACCTCATTCATTTTTGAATGTAGTGATATTTATATTACAAGAATTGATTATACTCCATAAAATCTCTTTTTTATATTATACATAAACTTGAATATAATGCTATTTGGAAATTTCTTTTCTAGCTTTTTTATAATATTTAAAATAATATTTGTTGGAAATAACTTTTTTTCAAATAATATAGTAAATGATAAAAAAGCTTGCACTATACCTATAATAAAAAATATAACATGTAGATAAACAATGCTTCTAAGCATTATACATTGAACAACAATCCATATTACTAAGGCCCAGCTAAAAACACTACTTATATATCCTTGATATTTTGATTTAAAAAGAAATGTCATTGAACTAAATAAATTCCCAAGCCCTATTACTGTAAATAATATAATTCCAGGTATAAGAAAATTGCTAAAGGGTGAATGATTTAAAGCATAAGTAGACATTCCTCCTGGTGTATAGGGATTTAAAATAGCCATACTCCCCCCAGCTATAGCACCTATTCCTACAAATAAATGTAATATAAATAACATTCTATATACTTTTTTCATACTATTTGCCTCTTAAAGTTTTATTATATTTAATAAAATATTAACTTTATTCAAACTAATTATAGCATATTTTACAATCTATTCCTATTAATCTGAAAATTATATTTTCTCAAAAAATTAGGAGTTGTACTAAAACAACTCCACTAAAACCTAAACTGCATTATTTATATTTTTCTTTGCTCCTAAGTAAGTAGCAACAAAATATCCTCCATAAATTATAACTAGTACTGCTAATGCAATTAAAATGTTTTTCATAATATTAATGCTACCAAAAAGTGTTACTATCCTTTTAGAATACTCTAACCCTGCTATTGAATGAATAAGTGCTAGAGATAATGGCATCAAGAAATATATTGCTATTTGAGTTAATAAAGATTTATTAATAATGCCTTCATCTACACCTATCTTCTTTAGTAAATTATATCTTGAAATGTTATCAGTGGATTCAGATAATTGTTGTAAAGCTAATACTGCAGCAGAAACAATTAAGAAAACTCCTCCAATATATATTCCTAAATAAGATATAATAGCTCCAATACTAGATGAATCTGCAATTATTTCTTCCCTTGTAGCATAATAAATTAAATTATCATTTTCCTTCTTAGCTTCTTCACGAATATCATTTATTTTTTCATTAATATTACTTTCATTACCTTCATTATAATTAATATTCAAATATGATGTCCATGGAGTAAGTCCACTTACTATATTATCTTTTACTATTATAGTGCAAAGATTATTTTTCATCATTTGATTATATGCTACTACCTCTATAACTTCTTTAGTAGCTGGTGTTAAAGTATTTCCATTAATTTCAATTTTCTTATTACTTTCTAATACATTATTTAATGAATCCATTAAATGATCTATATCTGAAAATAAAGCATATTCTCCATCCTTTAATTCTATAGGATCCTTATTTAACATTTTCATTACTTCATTAAATTTTGTTAATGAAATAATTTGAACTTCAGAGTTTGACGCAATTGGATATAAATCTTTTCCCTTTTTCATATCCTCTGATGATAGTAAATCACTATACTTAAGGTCTCCTTTATAATTTATATAACTAACATAATCCTTTGAATAATCTCTTATATCAAGATTTCTTTCCTTCAAATACTCATATATATCTATCCCTTCAAAATTCCAGATAGTTTCATCAAACTGAGTTAAATCCTCTACCTCTGCATTTAATGCACTATTTATTCCAAGTCCCCCTGCAAGCATACATATTCCTATAAATAAAGATAAACATATAAATGATATTGAAAGAAATACAGAATTTATTTTGCTATTTATTTGTCTTAGTACAAACATATTTAAATCTTTTAAATATAATTTTTTATTTGACTGAACAAGTTTCAATAAAAATCCTGATAATGAAAAGAAAAATAAAAATGTACCAACGGCACCAAGTAATATACTAGTTCCACTTACACTAATCCCTAAAGTAGCAGTTCCATTATCAAGTATAAGATAATAAGCATATCCTATCATTATTAAACTAACTATAAATATAAATACTGAAATCCAAATATTTCTTACCTTAATATTCTCATTTTTCTTCGAGGAATTTATTAAATCTATTAATTGAATTTTTCTAATAGACATTGAGTTAAACATAAGAACTAATATATAAATAATTCCAAAAGAAATAAGAGTTTTTATCATAGCACTATAAGAAAAAACAAATTTAAACTTAAGTAAATTAACTTTAAACATCTTTGCTGTTAATACTGATAATCCCTGTGATAAAATAACCCCTATTCCTAATCCAATTGCTAAAGATATTATACCTACTAATAATGTTTCAAAAAATATTATTCTAGATAAGTTACCCTTATCCATGCCTAAAGTCATATATATTCCAAATTCTTTTTTTCTTCTCTTTATTAAATAATTATTTGCATAAATAATTAAAAACGCTAATACAAAAGCTACAAATATTGAAGCATATCCCATTATTAAATCTACTTGTTCAAAGGCAGACGCTTGAACTTCACTTAACTCCATCATAATACTTTGTGATTCTATTGAATTAAATGTATAAAATATACATACCCCAAATACTAAGGTTAAGAAATAAATTGCATAATCCTTAAAACTTCTTTTTAAATTTCTAAAGGCTAACTTAGAATACATTATTTTGCTCACCTCCAAGAAGTGTAATAACTTCAATTATCTTATCGAAGAATTCCTTTCTTGAATCATTTCCTCTAATTAATTCATTAAATATTTTACCATCTTTAATAAATAAAATTCTTCTTGCATAACTAGCTGAAAATGCATCATGTGTAACCATCATAATAGTTGCATTAAGACTTTCATTTAAATCCTCCATACTTTCAAGTAACATCTTAGCCGACTTAGAATCTAAAGCTCCCGTTGGCTCATCTGCTAAAATAAGTGAAGGTTTTGTTATGATAGCTCTAGCACATGCAACTCTTTGCTTTTGTCCACCTGACATTTCATAAGGATACTTATTTAAAACATCTTCTATATTTAACTTTTTAGCCACATCTTTTACTCTCTTATCTATTTCTTTATGATTAACCTTCATTATAGTTAAGGCAAGAGCTATATTTTCATAGGCTGTTAAAGTATCTAGTAAATTAAAATCTTGAAATATAAATCCTAGTTCTTCTCTTCTAAATTTTGAGATTTTTTTAGAATTTAGTTTTGTAATATCATTTCCAGAAATATAAATATGTCCACTGCTTACTTTATCTATTGTGGATATACAATTTAAAAGTGTAGTTTTACCACTACCTGATGCTCCCATTACACCAACGAATTCTCCCTCTTCTACAGTAAAACTTATATTATTAATGGCCTTAGTAATATTCCCTTTCCTTCCATAATACTTTTCTATATTATCTACTCTTAATATTTCCTTTTCCATAGTTAATCCCTCCTATTTATTACTATAGGAATATTGTATTTCATTTATACTCTCTCATCCATTGAAGTATATAACATTAACCTTACAGTTTTGTAATATTTATTTTTATAAATATATTCTCATATATATACATATTAAATGTATTATCTTATAGTTTATGATAATATATGAATATATGGCAATATAAGAAAATATCTTATCTTCGCCATAAATTTATAATAAGTGAGTGATTTTATGAACATTGAAAATATATTATTAAAAACATTAATAGATTTATCCTGGTTTATTGGAATTATAGTTATTTCGGGATTAATTTTAGGATTTTTGAGAAATACTTCAATGACTAATTATCAAAAAAAGTTTGGTAGACAAGCTATTTATATTACAGGACTTGTAGGAGTTCCAATTCATGAACTTAGCCACCTTATAGTAGCTTTATTATTTGGACATAAAATTAAAGAAGTGAAATTTTTTCAAGTTAATGATGAAAATAGAACTTTAGGATATGTAAATCATTCCTATAACCCTAGGAATATTTATCATCAAGTAGGAAATTTCTTTATAGGGGTAGCCCCTATTATATGTGGAAGCATACTTATTATCTTATTACTTAAACTATTTGTGCCAGTTTCCTTAGAAAATACTAATGAGTTATTAAGTGCTGATGGTATATTCGAATTTTTTAAGAGTATCTTTTCATTTAATAATTTCAGAAGGCCAGAATTTTATTTGTTTTTATTCTTAATATTTAATATTTGTTCCCATATTTCTTTAAGTCCAGCAGATATTAAAGGAGCATCTATAGGAGTTATATTTATTTTTGCAATATTATTAATCTTGAATATCATTAATTTAGATTTATTTTCTAATATAAATATACTTGAATATAATTTACTTTTAACTAAAGTATTAATAGTTTCAGTATTATTTTCCTCCATAAATCTATTTATTAGCTTTATACTAAGTAAAATATAATTAAAAAAACGTATATACTTTTTAGTAATACGTTTTTTTATAATAAATTAATTAAATGGTTTATAAACGCTACTATCTAAATATTGCTCTGATACACATTCTCCTGCAGAGTTATATCCATATAAGTAAGCATCCGCAGATAATGGACCTGTTTGATAAGCTTTTGCTTCATATGTTATCCCTCCTGTAGCTTGACTATTAGACCAAAATTCAGCAGTAACTGAGTTTCCACTAGAATAAACATTAACTACTATAGGATAATCAAATGGATTTGTAAATATTAAATCTGGCCACTCATCACCTATAGTTGCATCTAATCCTTGTGGAACATACTTAACTACCATTTCATGATATGTTCTAAAATCAGGTAGTATACCTACTCTTAGTTCAGCATTATATATTGTACTAGAAATTTGACATACTCCTCCCCCAAGACCAGGTACAACCTTACCATTAAGGTAAGTATTAGCTTCTACAAATCCATTTGCTTTAGTTGTAGGACCTATAGCATTTACAGTTGAAAATGTATCACCAGGCATAAGTAGCACATTTCCAATCATACTTGCTCCTACTTGAATATTATGTCCACTAGGACCTGCATCAAAATAAGTTGTATAACTAGATATCATTTTATCTACTGATTTCAAAGCTTCTGTAGTTATTGAAGGATTAACCTCACTTAGTTTTACATCTATTGAAGCAATCTCACTACTATTTATATTAACTATAATATCTTTTATATTAGAAGATACTTCTTCTTTATTTAACTCATACCCTACTTGTCCAGGTGTTATATTTACATGTCCACCACTTACACTTATACTAGCATTTTGTGAACTTATATTAACCTGCTCTGCTATTGTATCTAAAAACTCAGATATTTTAGCTTCATTATATTTCATTTCAAATTCATAAGTTCTATTTTGTGGTTCTTTTATTAAAGTAAGTTGTTCTTTAAACTTCTTATCTTTTCCAAAGCTTAAAACTTCATTTTCAAAAGCTTGGTAATCTATTGTTGTATCAAGATCAATATAGCTTTTTTCAAAGCTATTTTCTCCAACTACAACATTTATTTTTTTGCCTGAAATACCACTTACCATTTCTTCTAAAGCTTTATGCAATTCATCTTTTGTCATTCCTGAAACATCTTTATTGAAAACAAAAGTTCCTGGATATACCTTATTCTCATAGCTATCTATAAGTTTTTTATTTTCTAAATGAATATAAGTAAATAGAGATACTGCTAATATTACTAAAGCTATCGCTGTAAAAATTATTATATTTTTAATTTTACTCTTAGGTTTAGATTCTACTTCATTTGTTTTTGGTGCAACATTATTATTCATGTATATATCTCCTTACCCCCTAATGTTAAGGCAATTTTCCCATATCATTTAAATTCTTATAAAGAAGTCATTCTTTTATTCGATTATATTATAAACTTCTAACTTATTTGTTGCATTGTAATTTTCATCAGCCACAATTGATCTTATATAAAATGTTTTTCCATCATTCACCCAACCTTCGAATATTTCACTATGCCTTTCATCTGTATTAGTCACTATATTACTTATATTAGTAATTTCTAACTTATCATTTATATTAGCAATACTTAACGTATTGTTTCGTTTTTCATCCCTTTCTAAAGCAGGTTTCAAACTGCTTATAATAACTTTATCTTTGTTTTCACTTATATGAAATTCAAAGAATGTACCACTCTCTACCTCAACGATATTTGTAAGCTTCTTGTTATCTATATCATAATTCCAAATTCCATTCTTACCTTCTGCAAAGCCTGAAAATAATATTCTACCATTTTCATAAAGCATTTCTCCTCTAGTATCAATTTCAATACCATCATCATCTGACAATATTTTAGTGAACTTATTATTTTCAATATATCCTATAGTATTTTTTGTGTCATGCTCTTTTGTTGGATCGAAATCATCTGAATAATACTCTTCTAAATACTGATAATTAACATAAATCCTATCTTTCTCTATTCCTAATACTTCTCTTAATCCTCCATCTTTATCATTATGTCTTAATTCCTTTGGAATAACATAATATTTTTCATTTGGAATATCTACTAATGCTAATTTAGGATCTTCATCACTTCCAAGAAGTACTACATCTATAGTTCCATTTCTATAGGAATCATGACTATCATAAAGTAGGTTACCTTGTTCTTCAATTAATTTAGTATATCCAGCTAATTCCTCTAATCCCCCATCCTTATTTATAGAATAAATTCTGTTATCTTTTTTTATCTTATTTGAGTAAATTCCATGATAAGAATCATTTGTGTATAATTTCCCATCAATATTTTTATAAGTCCAATTAACTTCATTATCGCTATTCAACTTACCAATACTTACTTCTCTATTAACATCATTTTCATTTACGTATATAAGTTGAATAGTATTTTCCTTTATATAAGGGATTCTATAAATAGCCCCAGTATATGGAAGTTCTATTTCAGCTACCTTTTTAATTTGAAAATCCATATTTTTCTTCTCTTTTGTGTTATTATCTATAACAACTTTTTCTGTTTCCAATACTATGTTTTCATTACTTCCCTTTGAACATCCTACTGGCAACATTGTTGTTACTATAACAATTAATAATACTAAATATTTTCTTTTCATATTAATTCCTCCAATCATTTTATTGCTTATTATAATAATTAGTTGTTGTTGGAATAATATTAAGATGTTTCCAAAGTATTAAAGTTTTCAAATTTCACAATAAATTTAGATTTATTTCCATCTACTTCTACTTCTATTTTTCCATTATGAGATTCCACAATATTTTTACAAATATATAGCCCTAGTCCATGAGAATTTTTTTTATTTTTACTATTTCTATCAACCTTAACAAAAGGCTCAAATATACTTTCCTTCTTCTCAATAGGAATAGCCTTTCCATCTGATAATATTGAAAAAATAATATTTTCATTGAATTTTTTTAGTTCTATCACTATTTTACTATTATTACTTGAATACTTTACTGCATTTTCAACTAAGTTATTTAACAATATATATAAATACTGTTTATTCCCATTTATACTAACATCATTAGCTTCACTAATTATTTCTAATGATTTTTCATTTATTCTTATTAAATTGGTTTGTAATACATTATTTAAAATGTATTTCAAATCAACATTTTCAAATGAATAATCTTCTAAATCGCTTATTTGCTTTGAAATATCTAAAAGTGTACCTACTAATTCGTTCATTCTATTACACTCAAGTACAATTCTTTTTATAGCTATTGCTTTAAATTCTTCATCTTGAAAGTTATCTTCACTTAATATTTGTGCATATCCTGAAATACTAGTAATTGGAGATTTTAATTCATGTGTTATATTTCTAAATATATTTTTTTCTTGTTCATCTTTCTTTTTCAGCTTTTCACTCATTAAGTTAAATGAATCTACCAAAACTCCTACTTCATCATTTGAAGTAATATTAATTTTTGAAGGATAATTACCTTTTCCTACTTCTGAAACTTTATTTTTAAGAAGTATTAAAGGAGTAACTATCTTTGAAGATAAGAAATATATAGAAATTATTATAATTAAGAAAAGCCCAGTAAAAATATAATTAACTAGTCTATTTATATTTTCATTTCTTATATATTCTTTCTCATAATTGTTAGTTAGCATCATAATTCCAATAGGCTGCTTATTCTTGCCATAAATTAAATAACTTACTTTTCCAATTATACTATCTGATCTTCTTTCAATATCTATAATTGCCTTATTCTCTTTAACTGTATTTAAAGTTTCTTCTGAAATACCATATATATTTAAATCTACTTCATTTTCATTTATTCTTCCTTTTGATAATAGGTTACCATTTAAGTCATATAAAGCGCCTTGACAATAAGCTCTCTTTAAAATAAAGTTAATTATATTATTATTTAAATTTTTTAATGTAATTTCATCTTTATAAATATTATTTATGGCTAAATAATCATTTAAACTGCTAAGTGAAACTTGATAATTCTTCTCCATATCATTTGTAATGTACTCTTTAAAATTTCTATAAAAAAATCTATTTAATATTATATTGGATATAATTATGAATACAATGAAAATTACAGATAATACTATTCCATATTTACGCCTTATTGTTAGCATTACTTTCCTTTAACATATAACCAACTCCAAAAATAGTTTCTATATTTACTTTATGTTTTAACTTTTGACGCAATCTTGTTATATGTACATCTATAGTCCTTGTATCTCCAATAAAATCATATCCCCAAACTAAATTTAACAAATCATTTCTTGAGTAAACCCTATTTTTGTTTTTCGATAAAAATAATAAAAGATCAAATTCCTTTGGTTTAAGTTTTATTTCTTCCCCATTACATTCTACAACTCTGCTATGTTCTGAAATAATGATGTTACCACTTGAAATATTAATTTTAATATTATCTTCCTTAACAATTTCTTTTTTTCTTCTTAATGCTACCCTAATCCTTGTTATTACTTCTCTAATGTCAAAAGGTTTGGTAATATAATCATCTGCACCTAATTCAAGTCCAAGAATCTTATCTGTAATATCTCCTCTTGCTGTAAGCATAATTATAGGTATCCTGTAATTTGCAATTTCTTTGCAAATAGAAAATCCATCTATATCACCTAACATAATATCTAATAATATTAAATTAGGACTAAAGTTTTGTATATCTTCTTCTACTCTATGTCCACTTGAATTTATCTTAACTGTATATCCTTCTTTAGTTAATGAAAATTCTAATATTCTGCTAATATCTTCATCATCCTCAATAATCAATATATTTTCTCTCAAAGTACCACCCCTCCATCTACCATTATATATCTTTTGTTATTTTTTTACTACTTTCCCAATTTTCTATTTTCCTAAAATATATCTCTCTATTATAATTTTGGTACAAATAAAAAATACCATATATTCAGTTTTCAATACATTATATTTCACTTATGCTCTTAAACTTCTTTTTTAACATTTCAAATGTAGGATTATAATTACATTTTTCTATCCCTAATCTCTGATTTATAAATATAATAATTATATTAACCTTCTAATATGTAATAGAGTATCTAAGAAGATAATTATTTTAGCTATATAAAATAAATACTTTTGAATTCTCTATAGGTGCCTTCAATTATTGGAAGATCATCATCTTGTTAATTGGAAAAACAATAGATACTTTAGTTCCATTTCCTATAGTAGATTCAATATTAATCCCTAGTCCAAGTTTATTACTTAGCTTTTTACATAGATATAATCCTATACCAGTGGATTTTCCAAACCTGCGTCCATTTTCACCTGTATATCCCTTTTCAAAAGCTTTAAATACATCCTTTTCATTCATTCCGATTCCTGTATCTTCAATATATAGCACAATATTTTCTCCAATATTCCTGGTATAAAACTTAATTTTATTTTCTGACTTATAGCTATCCATATATTTAATTGAATTAGATATTATTTGATTTAAAATAAATTCTATCCATTTGCTATCTGTATAAACTATTTTATCTAAATCTAAAGTTTCTATTTTTATTTTCTTTTCAATTAATACTTTTGAGTTTCTTCTTATTACTTTATTCACAATAGACCTTAAGTCTATATCTTTTATAATATAATCCTTTTCTAAAGTATTACTTCTAGCGTAAAACAATGCCTGCTCAATGTAGTTTTCAACTTTAGTAATTTCCTCTTCAATACTTTTAGTTAATTCTGATTTATTATTTTCAATAATAAGCTTACTACTTGCTATTGGTGTTTTTATTTCATGAACCCAAAGTTCAATATATTCTCTGTATTCTTTATTATTTATTTTTAAAGAAGATATATCATCCTTCATGGATTTAGTTGTTTCTTTTATAATATGATATAAAATTTTACTTTCTAAAAAACTTCCTTCATTAATAACATCAGAAATTAGATATTTTTTATCTAAAGCTTCCAAATTCATAAGTAAGTCATCATAATAATTTTTTCTATTAAAGTAATCATAAATATGATAAAGTAATATTCCTATAAGATTTATTACAAATATAAATATAACAGTATATAAATCTACATTTAAGGCACTAAGTAAAATAGAAGAAAATACTAAAACTATTATATTAATAAATATAAATAACGCTCTTTCTTTTAAAAAATCTATGCTTTTCATATTAGTATATAACCTAATCCTCTCTTAGTTTTTAGAAAATCTATAGCACCTATTTCTTCTAATTTTTTTCTAAGTCTATTAATATTAACTGTTAATGTATTATCATCAACGAACTCATCCGATTCCCATAAGGCTTCTATAATATCATTTCTAGACACTATCTTCTCCTTATTCTTAATTAAAACATATAGAATTTTACTTTCATTTTTACTTAATTCTATTTTATTATCCTTATATTTAACTTCACTCTTAGATAGATCCAGCTGAAGATTGTTGTATTCTAAAATTTCTGATTCTTGATTATTATAAGTTCTTCTTAATAAGGATGATATTCTTGCTAAGAGAATTTGAGTATTATAGGGTTTTGTTATAAAATCATCTGCTCCTAAATTCATACTCATAAGTTCATCAACTTCACTATCCCTGCTAGTTACAACTATAATAGGAACTGAACTTTTCTTTCTTATTTCTCTACAAATATGATACCCATCAAAAAAAGGTAAGTTTATATCTAATAATATTAAATGATATTTTTCTCTTAAAACCTCATCTATAACATGTTCAAAGTCTAATGAATATATAGCTTCATAACCATATTTATTTAGAAATGTGCATAATTCATTTCTAATTTTTTCATCATCTTCTATAATAAAAATCTTCTTTTTCTCCATATTGCCACCTACCAAAATTCTATTTATTAAATTATATAATATTTTTTTATTATTTGGAAAATCTAATTATTGATATAAGACTTAAGGAGGTTTTGTTTATGAAAAATACAGTTAATAAAAATAATTTAGATCCTACTTCTCCAAATTATAATGAAAAAGTTAAAAATAAAGCTAATGAAAAAACTCCTACTTCTCAAAAAGAACCTTCATCTCATACTACATATAAATAAATATAGAAAGGGAACTGCTGAGCAGTTCCCTTTCTATACATTAATCTAAAAGTCTATTTACAATATCATTTGCTTCTTGTGCAATTGGTATTATATTTTTTGCAAAGGAAATAGTTGTATTAATACTAGTAAGTAAGCTTAATATTTTTTTATACTTTCCTTAAACCCTTTATTTTTAGATGCTTCTTCACAAATATTTCTATTTAGCATTATGCTACCTAACCCTTGTTCAATAGATATCTTTAATCCTTCTATACCATATATTTTGTATTCTTCTATTCTAATGTATAAATCATAAAGTACATTATTAATAAATAACTTCAACTCATTATTTACTTCTAAATCTTCTAGTTCATCTATTAAATTTCTAATCTTTTCCCTAAACTTATTTAGATTTTCTTATTCAATATCTCTATATTGATTACATACATCTAAAGCTAAGGCTAATCCATTTATGGATATCAATATTTCATTTGTAATTATATTATCTAACTTGTGTATATCATCCTCTAATCCTAAAGCCATAATCCTCTTTTCAAAATTAGTAAGTAATTTTACTAATTCATCTTTTGAATTACTTTCAATCTTATTAGTAAGTTTTTTTATATTTTCTATCATTTGAATAATTTCAATAATTGCTATAAATACTTTTTCATCATCGTTCATATCTAAATCGAAAACTTGAGCAATAACTGATTCCACCGTTCTAAATCTACTTTGTTTTTTAGCATTATTACTACAAAACTCTTTTGATTTACTTAAGATTTCGTATAGCCTAACTGCCGGATTAGTTGATAATAACATACTACCCCCTCCATAAAATGTGATACAGTTACTAATTCTATACTCTCCTATGGTTATCCTCTTTTTTTATTTAATCTTAATAGTTTTTTTAGATATTAATATTATTATATTATAATTAAAATTAAAATATATCTTTTACTATATATAATGTTTTAAATGCATATTATATGACTATTTTAAATTATTTATATTTACTTTTCCATTTTGAATATTCATAATTGCCATAGTTAAAGGTAATGAAAATCTCTTCTTAATAAATCATGTGTATCAGAAATAATTCCTACTTACATAATTTATCATAACCTTTATTTATGTTTATTACTATTATATAATAATATTATTACATTATAGATGGAGGAAGTTTATATTGTTAAAAAAAATTAATTTTAAAGGAGCTATTCATATGTGGGTTATTTATGCTTTATTATCTGCTCTTTTTGCAGCACTTACTTCAATATTAGCTAAAATAGGAATTGAAAACATAAACTCAAATCTAGCTACTGCCATTCGTACAGTTGTAGTTTTAATAATGGCGTGGGGAATAGTACTAATTAATGGTAGTATAAGTCAAATCAGTAATATAACTCAAAAAAGCTGGATATTTCTAATTTTATCTGGTATTGCAACTGGGCTTTCATGGTTATTTTATTATAAGGCTTTACAAATTGGAGAAGCTTCTAAAGTTGTTCCAATAGATAAATTCAGCGTTGTAATAACAATGATTTTAGCTTTTGTAATACTAAAAGAAGCAGCTAGTGTAAAGACAATTGTAGGTGGAATCTTTATTACAATAGGTACCTTCATTATGATATTATAACTATAACTGTTAAGAAACCCAGCACATGCTGAGTTTCTTAACAGTTATAACAGATTACTTATAGTATTTCAATAACTTGTTATATTATCCTTATATTATTTTTATATAGAAATTTCTATTTCTATGTCCATCAAACTCACAAAAATAAAAATCTTTTAATCTTCTTTATAATTTTCTATTACATTTTTAATGATATCTTTTATTTCACTTACGGATAAATCTAAAGTTTCAAATCCACCTATATCACATTTAGCAGTATATTTTATATTATTATATATTCTTGCATAAAGTTGTTTTTTATTATCAAACTGCTCATTATCCTCTAATATATACTTATAAAGTATTCTCGTTTCTTTTTCTATATAATCTCTATCATTCATAGTAAGCCTCCTTAATGAAATTATTAATTTATCTGAAGATATTAGATATTAAATTCAATTATAAAGGTAGTATCTTTTCCTATATTACTTTCAGCATATATTTTCCCATTATGACTTTCAACTATAGACTTAGCTATAGATAATCCTAATCCATATCCCCCTGTATCTCTAGCTCTTGATGTATCTACTCTATAAAATCTTTCAAATATTTTATCTAAATCTTCTTTTTTAATTCCTTCGCCAGTATTTTTAATCTTAAGTTTTATCTTGTTTTTCTCTTTTATTAACTCTACATCTATTTTCCCATTTTTACTAGTATATTTAATTGCATTATCTAATAATATAATAAACACTTTCTTAATACTTTCTCTATCACCTTTTATAGTTATATCTTCCTCTATATTAGATGACAATTCGATATTATTTTCAAATATTACTGCTTCAAAGGTTAATAACACATTATTTATTAATTTACTAATATCAAAAACTGTGAATTCTTCTAATTCCTTACCTGTATCTAATTTTGCTAAGGATAACATTTCATCTATAAGCTTAGACATTCTTTCTATTTGATTATTAATATAATTAAGCCATTTACTTTGACTTCCTACGGTCTCACTACTGTTAGATAAAACTAGAGATGTATTTGTCCTAATAATAGTTAATGGTGTCTTTAATTCATGTGAAGCATTTGCTATAAATTCCTTTTGCTTTTCAAAACTCTCTTTTATTGGCTTAATAGTTTTATTGGTTAGATAAATACTTTTAAATAACAATAGAATAAGGCTTATACTTCCAATTCCTATAAATACCTTTAATAGATTATTTAATACATTAATCTGAGGTTCTCTACTAATAAGTGCTATTTTTAGTCCTTTAAGAGTATATTCCTTTAAATATCCATAACTACTTCCTTCTATTTTTATTTTATCTAAATTATTTTCATTTTTAATTATTGTATAAATAGCATCTTGAAGTATATCTTCATCAATTTCAATATAGCTAGAAATTTTTGCTATATTGTTATTAGAATCTAATTCAATAATTATACTACTACTCATCATTTTAAAATTTGGACCTGGTTTCCTTGGATTTGAAATAGTACTTTTTAATTCATGTTCTAAATCTTTTTCCATACTTATAGAAGTTGTTATGTATATTGTTCCAAAAATCAAAACAAAAACCATTGTTAATAAAGACATATTAATTAATATAAATTTTTTCTTTAATTTATCAAACAAACTTAGTCCTCCAATCTATATCCAACACCTCTTATTGTTACTATATTTACTTTAGATTTTAAATAAGCTAATTTTTTTCTAATAAAGGAAATATACACTTTAATATTGTTGTATTCGACTTCTGAATCAAATCCCCAAAGCTTAGTTATTAAATCATCCTTACTTACAACACATTTAGGCCTTTCCATAAAATATTTAATAATTTCAAATTCCTTTAAGGTTAATCTTATACTTTCATCATTTGCATCTAGATCATAAGTGTTTATATTTAATCTTATATCCCCATAAGTTAATATATTTTCATTTATTACATTTCCTTTTCTTCTAGTTATAGACCTAAGTCTTGCTAATAGTTCTTCAGCTGCAAAAGGCTTTGATAAATAATCATCTGCTCCTAAATCTAATCCTAAAACCCTATCTTCTATTTGTGTCTTTGCAGTTAACATAATTATTGGAGTAAGAATACCTTCTTTTCTTAATTTCTTTAATATACTTAATCCATCTAGCTTAGGTAGCATTATATCTAATACTATTACATCATATATATCTGTTAGCGCATAATTTAGCCCATCTTCTCCATCATAAACTGCATCTACAACATATTTATTGTTAGTTAATATCTGAACTAAAGCTTCTGATAATTCTATTTCATCTTCAATTAAAAGTAGTTTCATCTATTTTCCTC